>JAZPYU010000140.1:0-9347 GCA_045544295.1 Ructibacterium sp.
CGGCGTTAAACCATCTTTTTGAATCGCCTCCATATGTATTTTCGTTCCATAACCTTTATGTTTTTCAAAGCCATACCCGGGGTAAATTTCAGCCATTTCTACCATATAGCGATCTCTTGTAACCTTTGCCATAATAGATGCCGCCGCAATGGACTGCGACTTTGCATCGCCCTTTACAATATATGCAGAAGGCACCTCAAAAGGAATCTTGTCATTCCCGTCCACCAAAAGAAAATCGGCTTTTATGTTTAGTCCTTTTACTGCATTTTCCATAGCAAGATGTGTGGCTTGTCGGATGTTAATAGAATCAATAACCTCCGGTTCCACAAATGCAACCGACCAGGAAATCGCAACCTTGGCTATTTCGTCATAAAGTAACTCTCTTTTCTTCTCAGAAAGTTTTTTGGAATCATTGATGCCGGGGATTACAACATCAGCAGGCAAAATAACCGCAGCAGCACAAACAGGTCCTGCCAACGGTCCGCGCCCCACTTCATCCACACCGGCAATCATTTGATAGCCTTTGGCTTGGTATTCCTTTTCAAATTCTAAAAACTCCATCCTTTTTTCCTCCAACTTACAAGAAAAACCGACAGTACGCCGGTTTTTTTATTTATTTAATCTTCCGGCAGTTCTAATGTAATATTTCCAATTTTCGCACTCCGGAAATCATCCAATAACAAAGATGCTGCACGAAAGGTATCAATATTTCCACCGGAAATCACACAACCGCGCTTACGGCCAATTTCTTCTAACAATGTAAAGGCATCTTCATTTACAGCATCATCATTCAACTTATATCGCGCAACCAATAATCCGCTGTATTTTCCTGATAAAAACGTTAAAAGTTCGCAGGCTAATTCCTCTATATCAATAATTTCATCCTTAATACCACCTGTAAAGGCAATACGCTTTGCAGTATCTTGATCCTCGAATTTAGGCCATAGTACACCCGGGGTATCTAAAAGTTCATATTTACCTGCAATACGAATCCATTGTTTACAGGTAGTTACACCCGGTCTATCACCGGTTTTGACCGCATTACGCCCGGAAATCCGGTTAATGAAAGAGGATTTTCCTACGTTAGGGATTCCTACCGTCATCAATTTAATACTATGCCTCAGAATTCCTTTTGCGCGATCTCTTTCTAATTTTTCCTTCATCACAAAATCAATAGCAGGCGCAATGTTGGAAAAACCTTTTCCGCTTTGGCTATCCAAAGGAACAACCGAAAAGCCTTTTTCCCGAAACCATTGACACCAAACTTCCGTTGCTTTACTGTCAGCGAGATCGGCTTTATTTAATACCAAAATTCGAGGTTTATCCCCTACTATTTTATCTATTTCCGGATTTCTGGAAGACAATGGCAAACGGGCATCCAAAAGTTCCACCACCACGTCAACTAATTTTAAATTTTCAGAAATCATACGTCTGGTTTTAGACATATGTCCGGGAAACCACTGCAAATTCATCTTTTCTCTCCTGTTAATCTACCAAAAATTGATGGGACAACGGTTCTTGATCCGTAGCAATAGCCTCGCTATGCATCGTACCAATATTATTGAGCGGCCAAAAACGAAATACTGCGCCACCCAAAACTTCATCTAAGGGAATTTGCCCTAATTCACGGCTATCTTTGCTATTGTTACGATTATCACCCATAGCAAAGATATGGTCTTTTTGGATTACAATTGGTTTATCAGGTCCATATTGGCCAAGCGCCATTAAAGATGAAATATAATTACCGCTAAGTCTTGTTTTTTCTTTAATATAAGGTTCCTCCATGAGTTGGTTATTTACAAACACATCCCCTGTGAAAAAGTCAATATAGACAGAATCTCCCTCTGTTGCAATCACACGTTTTACATAAGGACGACCACCATCAGATTCCGGCACAAAGATAATTACATCACCTTTTTCCGGGGTGTAAAACAATCTGTTAACATACAAACGGTCTTCATTTTGTAAGGTAGGTTCCATAGACTCACCCTGTACCCTAACCAAAGTGAATACAAAATTACGGATAACCAAAGCCAATGCCACAGCAACTGCAATAGCAACAACCCAGTCTCTCAACTCTTTTACCCAATCAAACTTTTTTCCAGAGTTCTCAGTTGTTTCAATTTCTTGGGTTTCCTGCGGAATTTGATTGATTTCTTCTGACATAACTTAACGCTCCTTTATAAAAATCCGGTTAAAATGGCAAACAGTGGTGATTATCAACATAACCACCACTGTTTCATTCTTATTTGAGTTTTTCTTGTACCTTTGCAGCCTTACCAACTCTGTCACGCAGGTAGTACAATCTTGCACGACGTACTTTACCGTGTCTAACAACTTCAATCCGATCAATTTTCGGAGTGTTCAGCGGGAAAGTTCTTTCCACGCCTACACCATAAGAAAGACGACGAACGGTAAAAGTTTCCTGAATGCCACCGTGGTTCTTCTTAATCACAGTACCTTCAAACATCTGAATTCTTTCTCTGTTGCCTTCTTTAACCTTAACGTAAACTTTTACGGTATCACCGATTTCAAGTTTAGGAAGGTCAGTTCTGATTTGTTCTTGTGTGATTTGTGTTAAAATGTCCATTTTTCTTTTTCCTTTCTTCTCTAAGGCATTCGTAATACCGCAGTACCAGAGGACTACCCGTAATCAACTATGGCATTATATCATAAAAAATTCCATTTGGCAAGTACTATTTTTAATTTTTTTAATTTTCCTCCATATTTAAAATTCCATCTACAAAAGCGTCCGCATCGAAGAATTCAACATCATCAATCCCTTCGCCTAATCCAACAAGTTTCACCGGAATGTCATATTCATTTTTGATAGCAAAAACAATACCACCTTTTGCAGTCCCATCCAGTTTGGTTAAAACGATACCGGTAATATCCGCAGCCTCTTTGAAATCTTTTGCTTGTTGCACCGCGTTTTGGCCAGTGGTGGCATCTAAAACCAAAAGGATTTCTTTACTGCCGTTTGGAAGTTCTCTATCCAATATCCGATATATTTTCTTAAGTTCTTCCAACAAGTTCTTTTTATTATGCAAACGTCCCGCGGTATCACAAAGCAAAACATCTACATATTTGCCCTTACACGCGTTAATGGCATCATAAATAACCGCTGCAGGATCTGCACCTTCTTGTTGCTTAATTAAACGCACATCGGCACGATTTGCCCAAACCTCTAATTGCTCAATAGCTGCCGCCCGGAAGGTGTCTCCCGCAGCAATGACAACTTCTTTTCCTTGCTGCTTATACATATTGGCGATTTTACCAATGGTAGTGGTTTTACCAACACCATTTACACCAATCACCATAATTATAGCCGGCAGACCATAAACCTGTAATTTACTATCATTGCCTTCTTTTAAAATACTGCGTAAAATCTCTGCTAATTCCTGCTTTAACCCAATACTTTCCGTAATGTGTTTTTCACTTGCGGCGGTACGAAGCCGTTCAATAATATCCAATGATGTTTCTACGCCCAAATCAGCAGTAATCAACACCTCTTCCAACTCTTCAAACAACTCTTCATCCACAGTTCTGAAAGCCTGAATTACAGATTCAAACTTATCGTTGATAGACTCGCGGGTTTTACTAAGACTATCTTTAATTTTATTAAAAATTCCCATGTTGCCCTCCTGTTATTGTTGTATCTCGTCAATGTCCAAAGATAAAAGTTTAGAAATACCTCGCTCTTGCATGGTTACACCGTATAGAATATTGGCAGATTCCATCGTACCCCTACGATGTGTTACAACGATAAATTGAGTTTTATCGCTATAATGCTTTAAATAATCCGCAAAACGATAAACGTTTACATCGTCCAGAGCCGCCTCAATCTCGTCCAGAATACAAAACGGCGTGGGTCTTACTTCTAAGATAGAGAAAAGCAATGCAATCGCTGTAAATGCTTTTTCACCACCAGATAAAAGACTTAAGTTTTGCAGTTTTTTACCCGGCGGCTGTGCTTCGATTTCAATACCGCTTTCCAAAACATTATCCGGATCCGCCAAACTCAAACTTGCGCGACCGCCACCAAATAAAGAGGCAAAAACCCGATTGAAGTTTTGATTGATGATAGCAAACTGTTCTGCAAACCGGCTTTGCATAATCTGAAGCATTTCATCAATCACAGACTCCAATTCTTTCTTGGCTTTGCCCAAATCGGTGGTCTGTACGGTAAGGAAATCAAAACGTTCTTTTACATTTTTGTATTCCTCAATAGCATCAATGTTAATATTACCAAGGGCACGGATTTGTTCCCGAAGTGTCTTGATTTTTTGAGAAGCATCTTTGTAATCAAAATCCTCTTCCGGTTTCATAGCCGCCGCCTCGCTATAAGGAAGTTCATATTCTTCTAAGAGACGTTCTACAATGCCCTCAATTTCTGCTTCAAAACGTTCTGCTCTTCCTTCCATCTTAGTTTGCTGTTGACTAAGTTGGAAGACTTGTTCCTGCACATCTTTAATAGAGGCTTGTTTGCTGCGGAGATTGGTTTCTAAATCCAACTTTTCTTTTGCCAGATTTTCCAAATCTTTTTGGTATTGACCAAGGGCTTCTTCTTTTTCCTGCGCTCCCTTCATCAGTCTTTCCATCTCCGCTTGCTTTTCTTCAATTTCCTTTCTGATTTCTTGAATCCGCTCACTCTTAACGGTGATAGCAATGGCGTTTTGCGATTTTTCAGTGTTTAACCGGGAAATTCTATCATTTTGCAATTCCATTTCCTTTAAAACGGTATTACGATCAATGTTCAATTCCGTTAATTGAGAAAGCAATTTATCATTTTTACCGGCGAGTTCATCATACTCAACCTGCAAAAGTCCCAATTCTTTTTCCAGAATAAGATATCGCTCTTTTCCGGACTGAATTTCTTTTTGTTTATCTTCAATTTCTTGATAAATTTCTTTGATACGCCCAAGGACACCATTTAACTCACTTTGTAATTTTTCAAAGCCAACGGTAAAGGTTTCTAAAAGTTCACCCTGGAGTTGTAATTCTGCATCTAACCGCACAAAATCCGTTTGTGCATCCTGGAAAGAACGCTTGGTATCATCCAACTTTTTCTTTGCAACATCTTCTTTTTCAGCGAGTTTTTTCTGTTTTTCGCTTTGCTCAGCAATAGCCTTTTTAATATCCTTGATTTCGTTCTCTAATTTTTCAATTTCTCCAGTCCGGGAAAGAGAACCCGTTGTTTTTAAGGCACTACCACCTGTCATAGCACCGCCGGCTTGGATAACATCGCCATCCAAAGTAACAATTTTAAACTTATGCTCTGCTTTTTTCGCCATAGCAATCGCATGGTCCATATGATCACAAATAACGGTTGACCCTAAGAAATTGCAAACAATATCTTTATATTTTTCCTCGCACTTTACCAAATCGGAGGCAATGGCAATAAAGCCCGGATTATCCTTTTTGGGTGCATCCTGAAACTTTTTGGGACGAATCGCCCGAATGGGCAAAAAGGTTGCTCGACCTAAATGATTCTTTTTCAAATACTGAATCGCCTCTTTGGCATCCTCTTCTTTTTCCGTAACAATATTTTGATTTACTGCACCCAAAGCGGTTTCAATAGCAACAATATATTTCGCATCTGTTTTTATCAGTTGGGCAAGCGGTCCATAAATCTTTGCGCCGGAAATTTTACCATCCTGATAAGCGGTCATAACACCTTTTACACCTTTTGCATAGCCTTCAAATTCCTTCTCCATATCCCGAAGCATAGATTGTCTGGACTGTTTCTGACCAAGCAAAAGTTGTTGCTGATTGCGCTCCTCAATTGCTTTTTGTTGTTCGCTTACAATGTTATGTATCTCTTCTTCAAAATCAACAATTTCTTTTTTCAGTTTTTCAATATTTTCAGTTGCCGATTCAAGGCTTTTCTGATTTTTTTCAAACAAAGCAAGAAGTTCCGCCTTATCCTCCGTCTTTCCGGAAAGTTCACTTTCAATAACGGTTTTTCTTTCCGAAAAACTATCCGCAAGGACTTTAAGATTATCAATACCTGCCATAAAAGCATTTTCTTTTGCTGTGAGTTCAATCAATTCCATCCGCAAAAATTCTAACCTATGGTTCTTTTCCCATGCAATCTGCCCTGCTTTTTGAGATTCCTGGGTAAGTTCTTCCAATGTTTGGTTGGTTCCCTGACTTTTTGCTTTCAAAGATTCCAGAACCAATCCGTGTTCCGATAACAATTCATCGATTTTGGTAAGTTGCATCTTCCCGGCAGAAATTTCTTCGTCCAAACGAAGGATTTCCTGTTCGTTATGGGTAATATCGTTGGTTAAAAGATTTACTTGGTTTTTATCATCATTGATACTTTCAACCGTGGTTTTGTCCGCTTCCCGACAAGCGTCCATTTTTTCATCATATTCTTTAACCTTGTCATACATAGCAGAGATTTCTGCATCGGTTTCATCCAAATCTTTTTTAATTTCTGAAATCTGTCCATTCAATAACTGAATGTTTTGATTAAGTTCTGCCAGTTCCTTTTTCGCTTTTTCCGCATTGATAACAGATACAGCAATATCCAATCCCCGCATTTCGTCCCGAAGTAATAAATAGCGTCGTGCCTTTTCGGATTGCCGTTCCAAGGGGCCGAGTTGCCTTTCCAGTTCTGCTAAAATATCCTGTACTCGGGTAAGGTTATCCGTCGTTTGTAATAATTTTCTTTCTGCTTCAATCTTACGATATTTGTATTTGGAAATTCCGGCGGCTTCTTCAAATATTTGTCTTCTGTCCTCTGATTTTGTACTTAAAATGCTGTCAATTTTACCCTGCCCAATGATGGAATAGCCATCTCTTCCCAGACCGGTATCCATAAAAAGTTCGTGGATATCTTTCAGTCTGCAAAGGGTTTTATTGATATAATATTCACCTTCACCACTACGATAAACACGACGGGTTACGGTAATCTCCGGAAAATCCAAAGAGAAATAATGGTCAGAATTATCAAGAGTTAAGGTTACCTCAGCGAAACCAAGTGCCTTTCGGGCCTCAGTTCCGGCAAAAATAACATCTTCCATCTTGCTACCACGCAAAGATTTGATACTCTGTTCACCCATAACCCAACGGATTGCATCGGAAATATTACTTTTTCCAGCACCGTTTGGGCCTACAATCGCCGTAATTCCGGGATTGAAATCAAGATAAATTTTATCTGCAAAAGATTTAAACCCTTGCATTTCAATATTTTTCAATCGCATAATTGACAATCCTTTTCTTTTTGAACTTTTTTATATCATAAACAGTCATCAGACAGTGTTGCTACATATTTTTTAACCATAAAAACAGGCCGATAAGATTCTTTGGCACGTCGCATACCGGGTATTCCCATATCTTCTTCCCGATTTACAAATTCAAAATCCTTCCACTCGTGAATCAAAAATTGCTGATTGATCATAGCAAATGCACCTTGATAATTGGTATCTGCATGTTCTAAGTGAATTACCGCCATTTTTTCACAAAGGGACTCACCGACCGAAAATGCAATCAACTTCCCATCAACCAGCAATCCTCCACCGCGAACATCTAAGGCATCCCAGTTAGAAAAAAGTTCATGTACCGCTTCTCGTTCTTCCTCTAACCCTGGAATCTCCTCCTCTTTTCCTTGATGCCATTGATCGAATAACGCCAAACAAGCAGGGGCATCATTGCTATTTAAAGTTTTGTATTCCCAATGATAAAGTTTTTTGAATTTATTGATATGATTCTTTTTGGCGTGATATTGCTTTCCGGAAAGTTGAATCAAGTCGTCTATCCGATAAACATAATCAAAAGAATTTACATCTTCCGTCATAACAAATTGTCCGGGGAAGGTTTGATTTAATTTTTCAACCGTTTTTTCATCATATAGTCGTAAAAGCGGTCTTTCCCCCGTTTCTTTTAAATGTTCCAGCAATGTAGATATCACCGCAGTTACATCTTTTTCTGTACCTTTGTTTAAAAAACCTATGGGAAAAGTAGCACTTCTCGGCCCATCTGCGTGTCGCGGCATAATACAAAGCATATCATCCAATATGACATATCGGATATCATAACTTTTTCGCCACATAAACAAATTGGTAAAAGTAAATTCCGAGTTTTGGCTGCATTTTCTATGGAGATATTGATTGAATTCATCTTTTTTATCAATGGTTATCTCTTTTAAATCCAGCATAATTCCTCCTGGTTAACCTAATGATTATACTTTTTGTTTTATAATCTCATCGTGAAAATCCAAAAACAACGATGACATACATTGCAATAAGAGAGCATCTTCCGGATAAAAAATAGAATTTTCTCTCATAACCCGATCGTTTTGTGGTATAATTAAGGTGAACTTTGCGCCCGAATAATAGTTTTTAAACAATAGTTTACCACCCATATCTTCTGCAAGTTTTCTGCATAACGGTAATCCGATTCCCAAAATTCTTGGCGGAAGCAATCCGGGACGTTGATTTTCTAATGAAAAGTCATCCCGAAATTTAGTAAAAATTTTACCTTGCATCTCTTTAGGGATACCACCGCCATAGTCCTGAACAGACAGTTCAAATTCTTCTTCCGTTGCTTTGCAAATTAGTTTGATGTTCTTATTATCGGTACGACCGTGTTGTAAGGAATTAGAAATCAAATGATATAAAATCATCGAAACACGTCTTGCATCAAAAGAGGCACCGCTTACAGATTTAGGATCAATTACAAAAGTAATATCCCCTCTGATTTTATCGCTGACCGTAACATTAAGATGGTTGGTAAATGCAGAGAAAAACTGTTCAATATCATAAGACGCAATCCGCACTTGTGAAACCGTGTCACCACCGCCAAACAATTCCGCCAACGCGCTGACCTTAGAGGAAAGTTCTCTTGCAGAAAATTCCGCACGGGAAACCATCTCGTAAAGGTCATAATTCATATGAACGTGCTCAAATCCCAAAACTGCCGAAAGCGCGGGTACAACATTTGCCATAGTATTTCCCACCGCGTGTTCAATAATCCGTGGAAAAGAAATGTTCTCTCCGTTCCCCAAGATGCAAACATCCGATAAGGATAAATTTTCAGACATATTGTTTCTCCTCTTTCATGATATTTTCAAAAAACCGCAACATCTTGTTTCTAACAAGGTCATAATAAACTAATTATAGCATATGAATTCTTTCTTGTCAAAAAAAAATAACCAATATTTTCAAAAAAAATTTCAATCATTTTCTTGCAAAAAACATCTGTTTATGTTATAATTTTTCCACTTTGAGGGTGTAGCTCAGTTGGTTAGAGTACTTGCTTGACATGCAAGGGGTCGACGGTTCAAGTCCGCCCATCCTCACCAAAAAAGCGAATCTGTGAAAACAGATTCGCTTTTTTAT
>JAZPYU010000141.1:0-2298 GCA_045544295.1 Ructibacterium sp.
ATCCTTTTTTACCACTCCACAGCGGTGTTTTGCAGTTTCAACAGCACGATTTGATGTAGATGAATATATTCTATCTACCCCATAAAGTGCTAATCTTTTAGCTATTGCATCCGCCTGCCTGATTCCTAGTGGCGTCAACGAATCTGGATTATATATTGGCTCTCCATGGCGTATATAAAAAAATAACATTTATTTTCCTCCTTGCATATAAAACACACCAAAGGCTTATATCAAGTCAAACCCAAAAATCAATATATTGTGCGGAAGGAGCAAGCCCCTTCTTACATAAATTCTTGTTGCCATTAGGCCGCAAGATTTTTATATTGACGCCGTTGTCTTACAAAAAGAACTTTTTGCAATTTCTTCTAAACTGCGCTGTGCGATTTTTTCTGCTTTTTCTTTTTTGTCACGGATTCTCTCTTCCAACCCTTCCATAATGCCGAAGTTCACGTTCATGGGCTGGAAGTTTGTAATACCCTCGTGGCTGATATATTTTCCCAAGGCGCCAATTGCCGTTTTAGCAGAAAAGTCCGGTGCTTCTTTCCCATTCATTGCCGCTGCTGCCGCAAGGCCGGCAATCAAGCCGGATGCCGCGGATTCCACATATCCCTC
This sequence comes from Ructibacterium sp., assembly GCA_045544295.1. Lineage (GTDB taxonomy): Bacteria > Bacillota > Clostridia > Monoglobales > Monoglobaceae > Ructibacterium. Next base: position 613 of record JAZPYU010000141.1, read on the forward strand.
CACGCCGGTAATCTGTCCTGCAAAATAGAGTTTGGACATTTCTTTCATTTGATAGTTGGCATTAAGCATTCCCGGGGAATTGAGGTAGGTATTCCGATGCATCACGCCATAGCGCAAAAACTCTGCATTCTGGAGTCCCGGAATCATAGAGAATACCCGCTTTTGTTCCGGAAACTTCAAATGGGTCTGAAAACCTACGATATTATACATACTACCCGCCGCATTATCCTGACGGAGTTGCACCACTGCATAGGGTCTTGTATCATCGTGTGGGTTGGTAAGGCCCACCGGCTTTAAGGGACCAAAACGCATGGTATCTTCCCCACGTTTTGCCATAATTTCAATGGGCATACACCCCTCAAACACTTTAGGATTTTCTACGCCTTCATGGACTTGCGCTCCCTCTGCGGTGATGAGTGCCTGATAAAAGGCTAAGTATTCTTCTTTATTCATTGGACAGTTGATATAATCGTCTCCGCCCTTGCCATACCGTGCGGCACGAAAGGCTTTGGTCATATCGATACTATCATACTTCACGATGGGTGCCGCCGCATCAAAAAAGTGTAGACCTTCCCCACCGGTTAATTCCCGGATTTCCTTTGCAATTCCATCCGATGCCAAGGGGCCTGCCGCAATGATGGTATAGACCTCCGGGTCAATCTTGGTCACCTCACCCACCTCTATGGTGATGTTGGGGTGATTTTTAATTTTCTCGGTTACCATTTGAGAAAACCCGTCCCTGTCTACCGCCAAGGCACCGCCTGCGGGAACCTTAGTGGCATCGGCACAGGCCATAATCAAAGAGTCCAGTCTGCGCATTTCCTCTTTTAATAGCCCGACTGCATTATGGATGCCGTCGGCACGGAGAGAGTTACTGCAAACCAATTCTGCAAAGTCATCACTTTTATGGGCGGGGGAGTGCTTTTCCGGTTTCATTTCATAAAGCCTTACCGAAATCCCACGATTTGCCGCCTGCCATGCCGCCTCGCAACCGGCAAGACCGGCACCGATAATCCGAAGTTCCATTTTATTTCCTCCTATATGGAAAGCAGGGCTGCTGCCAAAAAGCAACAGCCCCTCTTACTATTTTTTTGTTTTGGATGCGGGCTTTTTCACATACTTACATTCTTCATTGAAGCATTTATATGTGATGGGGCCACGTTTGCGGAAAGCACGGACCTTCATAATGGTACCGCCACATTCCGGGCATTTTTCATTGGTGGGTTCATCCCAGGAAATAAAGTCACAAGCGGGACTTTTTTCACAGGTATAAAAGGTAGCACCTTTCTTAGACTTCCGCACAACCACTTTACCGCCGCATTTGGGACAAGCAACGTCCAGTTCCTGGGTGATGGCTTTGGTATTCCGACATTCCGGGAAACCGGGACAAGCCAAGAACTTTCCAAACCGACCTTGCTTATAAACCATAGTACGTCCGCATTTTTCACAAATGACGTCGGATTCTTCATCTTTGATTTCTACCCGACCAATTTTTTCTTCCGCCTCTTTTAGGGTCTCGGCAAAAGGTCCGTAGAAGTCCCGGATGATTTCTTTCCAACCGGTTTCACCGTCTGCCACAGTTTCGATTTTATCTTCCATATGTGCGGTGAATTCCACGTCTACGATTTTTTCAAAGTTTTCTTTCATCAAATCGGTCACAATACAGCCAAGTTCAGTAGGATACAG
>JAZPYU010000142.1:0-7222 GCA_045544295.1 Ructibacterium sp.
TTTGTGACGGTGCCTCTGCAACTGCTAAGGATGCAGCGTGGGCAAGGCTGTTGTTATTACCTACAACGAAGGATTCAAAGGAATACTTGGCGTTTAAGTTATTCTGCTCCTGAATCGGGTCTGCATTTTGCCCTTGTGCCGGTGCCGGTGTATCACAAATAACCTCCAGATCGTAACTGCGACCTGCGGCAGAGGTGATACAACTTTCCAGCATAGACCGGAACTTGGTTAAAATCATATCCTTATTTAAATGACCGGGCACCGCCAGACGGATGGTTGTTTCTGTCAAGGCTAAGGGGCGGATGGGTTTAATCCACGTATCAAAAGAAACGCCGGAAATTTCCTGGGCGAGTTCTTCGGTAACACGGTTCCATAATGTGGTAAGTTGCTCCACGGGAAAAGCCTCCTGTTCTGCGATAAATCTTCCATTATATATATAAAATGTCAAAAATTGATGTCATAACAGAAAAAATTTAAAAATATGTGATAAATTGCACCCTTTTTTTAGGGTGCATTACCTATCCTAACATAAAATAAAATAGAATTCAATACCCAAAAATCAAAAAAATCACCCAAAAAAATACCTTTTTTTACCAACTACCAAATATTGAAGTTGGAGGTGGAAGAGAGATACAAGATGTGCCATTTTGACGAGAAAAAAAGTGAAAAAATTTTTTTCTGTCAAAATAGCCTTGACAATTCTTAATTTCCATGATAAAATACTATAAGTTTTCGTGTCGTGTAGAAAAACAGCCGTTTTTTAATAAGGAAACGGGTGGCTCTAAACATAGAAATCAGAAAATGATTTGCAAGGAGGGATTATAGTGCTGAGAACATTCCAACCTAAAAAGAGACATCGTGCAAAAGAACACGGTTTCAGAAAGAGAATGAGTTCTAAGAACGGCCGTAAAGTTTTGGCGAGAAGAAGACTGAAGGGCAGAAAGCGGTTATCTGCGTAAACAAAGAAATGGGGCGTCCCGGCGGCATTGCTGCCGGATGCTTTTCGCAGGATACCAAAAACCCATCGGGAAACTGAATATGGTGAGTTTTTCGACAGTCTGAAGGCGCCGTTGGCGTCTTTTTGTCTATTTATGAAGGATAGGATGCAAGATGAAGATACAAAGCATGGACCAGAACGGTCAGTTTCGCCGTCTTTATCGCCGTGGGAAGTCTCAGGTGATGCCCACTATGGTGGTGTATGCCCTTCCCAATGGCAGGAAGGAACGGCGTTTGGGTATTACTGCCGGCAAAAAAGTGGGTGATGCCGTTACCAGAAACCGTGCAAAGCGTCGGATTCGGGAACTTTATCGGATCAATCAGGAGCATTTGAAAAACGGCTATGATTTTTGTATCGTTGCGCGGACCCGTACCGCCTCTGCACCCTATGAAAAGTTAGTACGGGATTTTCGTTATGCTATGGAGCAATTGGAGGTTTTTGCCGATGAAAGTTCTGGCGATTAAACTTCTGCGGTTTTACCAGCGGCGGATTTCACCGCTGAAAAAACCTTGTTGTCGTTTTTACCCCAGTTGTTCAGAGTATGCGGCGTTAGCCATCCAAAAATATGGTGTATGCCGGGGGAGTATCAAGGCACTTTGGCGGATTTTGCGGTGTAATCCGTGGAATCCGGGGGGCGTTGATTATCCGTAGAAAAGATACAGAGGAGGAACACAAGTGTCCTATATTATGCTGGCCATGGGCTGGATTTTAAAAATGTGCTATTTCCTGGTCAATAACTATGGCGTTGCCATTATTCTCTTTACCGTGTTGGTAAAGGCTTTGTTATTGCCGTTGACCATAAAGCAGCAACGCTCTATGATGCTGACCCAGAAAATTCAACCGCTACTTCAGGAATTACAGAAAAAGTATGCCAATGACAAGGAAAAGTTGAATACGGAGACCATGAAACTTTATCAAAAGTATCAGGTTAATCCTATGAGCGGCTGTCTGCCGATGCTCATCCAACTGCCTCTTTTGATGGCACTTTATTTCGTGATGCGCAGACCGGTGGTTTATTTGATGGGCTTTGGAGAAGATGAAATCTGGCGGATTGTCCGCGCGGTTTCCGAGTGGGCAGAGGCAACGCCCGGCGGAATGGAACAATTCTTCCAGGCTATCGGCGTTAAGGATTTGGAAACTCTAACCGCATCTTCTTTCAAAATGTTTGGTGCTTATGAAATCAAGGTTGCGGAATTTATTCATTCCCATCCGGAACTTTTAGAAAATGATTGGATTGCCGCAACCGGCAAAACTTACAATATTATTGATTTTAGTTTCTTAGGTCTTAATCTGTCTGCCACCCCCAGTTTTGGTGCTTTTATGAACCTGATGTTTGGCCGTGGCGGTGTGAATTTAGAAACCGTTCTCCTTTGGACGATTCCGGTACTTGCCGGCGCAAGTTCTTACTTTGTGTCTAAAATCAGCCAGAAGATGCAGGAAGCACCTAAGAAAGAAACCCGGATGATTGAGGAAGATAAAACCAATCCTATGCAATCTATGACATTGATGATGCCGTTGATTTCTGCCTGGTTTGCATTTTCTTTGCCGGCGGCAGTAGGTCTTTACTGGATTGTAAGTAATGTTCTTCAGTTGGTACAACAGGTGGTGCTGACGAAGGTGGTTAAGGTTGATGTAACGGATGAACAAATCGAAGGAGAGATCATCAATGCTAAGAAAAATCGAAAAAAACGCAAAAAATAAAGAAGAGGCATTAAAACTTGCCGCAGAGGAATTTGGTGTTCCGGTCAGCGAGTTGTCTTATGAAGTAGAACGGGAAGTCGGCAAAGGTTTGATGGGTCTTTTGCTCGGCAAAGAAGTTATCATCTCTGCTTGGATTACCAAAGAAGCAGAGGAAGAAGAAAAAATTCAGCGGATTGCCAAGGAACGTGCAGAGTCCGAGAAGACTGCTGCCGGTGGTGCTAATCCTTACGCGCCCAAGGCAGAACCGGAGTTTAAGGACCATGTAGGTCCGGAAGGCCGGAAGAAGAAAAAGTCTGCACCTTTAAAAGAAACCGTGCAAGAAACTGCGCCCAAGGCGGAAAAGCCGGTGGCTGACGTTGAGAAAAAACCGGTATCTTCCAAGAAACGGGAAGTGACTGAGCAATCTTTAAAAGATGCGGAAACCTTTTTAACAGAACTGGTACATAAGATGGGTCTTGCTGATGCGCAGGTTGCTGTCAGCAACGGCGGTGACGCTGTGTTGGCGGAAGTTTCCGGCGATAAGATGGGCCTTTTGATTGGTAAACGTGGTGAAACCTTAGATGCCGTTCAATATCTGACCAGTCTTTATGTGAACAAAGAAAAGAACTCTTACATCAAAGTAAGTGTAGATACTGAAAACTATCGGGCAAAGCGGGAAGAAACTTTAACCAATCTTGCCAAAGGTTTAGAAAACCGTGTGATTCGGGAACGCAGAGCGGTTACCCTGGAACCTATGTCCCCCAATGAGCGGCGGATTATTCATGCGGCTTTGCAAAACAGTACCAGAGTCAAGACCTATAGCGTTGGCGAGGAACCCCGCCGTAAGATTACGGTGGCACCCATTGACGAGGCATAGTTCTGGCAAATCTATTCGCAAGAAAGCCGCAGTTCTTTATGGAGTTGCGGCTTTTTATATTTTAGAAAGGGGCCGTCTATGAGTTATCGCTTTTTTGAAAATCGTAACTGTGAGTATTATCCCTGCCATAAGATGGAAGAAATCAACTGTCTCTTTTGTTTCTGTCCCCTTTATGATAAGAAAGATTGTGGCGGCGATTTTGTAATGATAACCGGGAAAGACGGCGAAAAAATAAAAGATTGCAGTGGATGTCAGATTCCCCACACCAAAGAGGGGTATGACAGTATCATTTGTCACCTGAGTGGCGGCAAACAAAAGAAGGATGAGAAGATGCGTTTAGAAGAAATTCAAAAATTAGATGAACAATACTATATGAATACCTTCGGCCCCCGCACCCCGGTTTGCTTTGTTAGCGGCGAGGGGATTACCATGACCGATACCGAGGGTAAAAAGTATCAGGATTTTTTTGCCGGTATTGCGGTAAACTGTTTAGGTTACGGCCATCCCCGTCTGGTAAAGGAATTGCAGGAACAAGTGGCAAACCTGACCCATACCTCCAGCGTGTATTATGTAGAAAATCAGGCAAGACTGGCGCAGATGCTGGTGGAAAACAGTTGCGGAGACCGGGCGTTCTTTTGTAGTACCGGTGCAGAAGCCAATGAGGGTGCTATCAAACTTGCTAAAAAATATTTTGTAGAAAAAGGACAGCCCCAAAAGAGAGAATTTATCACTTTAAGAAACTCTTTCCACGGCAGAACCTTGGCAACGGTGGCGGCTACCGGTCAGGAGAAATACCAAAAGCCATATTTGCCTTTGCTGGAAAAGTTTGTGCACGCGGACGTGAACGATATTGATGGGTTAAAGCAGGCGGTAAACGAAAACACCGCGGCGATTATGATTGAATTGATTCAGGGTGAGAGTGGTGTTCTCCCGCTGGAACAGACTTTTGTGGATACCATCTGTGAAATCTGCAAAAAAGAAGAAATTCTTCTGATTGTGGATGAAGTACAAACCGGTATCGGCAGAACGGGTAAACTCTTTGCCTATGAATGGTATGGTATTAAGCCCGATATTGTGACTATGGCAAAAGGACTTGGCGGCGGTATCCCCGTGGGCGCATTGGTTGCATCAGGCGAAGTGGCAAAAGCCTTTCATCCCGGTGACCACGGCACCACCTTTGGCGGAAACCCCTTATCCACCCGTGCAGGACTTGTGGTGCTTGACGAACTTTTAAACCAAGGTCTTTTGGACCACGCCAAAGAGATGGGCGATTATCTGAAAGCAGAACTTGAAACATTGGCAGAAAACTCCGGCGATATTGCTGCGGTAAGAGGAAAGGGATTGATGCTTGGCGTCGTATTCCACGGGGAAATTGCCAAAGAGGTTGGCAACTGTTTGAGAGAAGCCGGCTATTTAGTGGGTGTTATTGGAACCCGTGTCTTGCGGTTGGTTCCTCCGCTTATTGTAAAGAGAGAGGAAATTGACGGTCTGGTAACCGCTCTTTCTCAAGTATTAAAAGAGCTATAATAGGAAAGGATGAATGAAATGAAGCATTTTATTAGTATTCACGATATTACCACAGAAGAATTCCATCATTTATTGGAACTTGGCCTGAAACTCAAAAAAGAACAAAAGGCGGGGATTTCTCATCCTATCTTAGCGGGGAAAACTTTGGGAATGATTTTTACCAAGTCTTCTACCAGAACCCGTATTTCTTTTGAAGTGGGTATGTATCAACTGGGCGGACATCCTATGTTCTTAAACGCCAACGATATGCAACTGGGCAGAGGCGAGAGCATTTATGATACCGCCAATGTGATGAGCCGTTTTGTGGATGGTATTATGATTCGTACCTTTGCTCATCAGGATGTTTTGGATTTGGCAAAGTATGGTTCGGTTCCGGTCATCAATGCCTTGACCGATTATCTCCATCCTTGTCAGGCTATGGCGGATTTGATGACGGTGTATGAACATAAAGGTAAACTGGAAGGTTTAAAACTTGCCTATGTGGGCGACGGTAACAATGTAGCCCATTCTCTGCTTTATGCTTGTGCCAAAGCCGGTATGGATATGACGGTTGCAACCCCCAAGGGGTATGAATGTGCGCCGGAGGTAGTAGAAAATGCCAAGGCAGACGGTAAACAGACCGGTGCTACTATTTTGACCACCAATGACCCGGTAGAGGCTATGAAGAATGCAGACGTTGTTTGCACCGATACCTGGACCAGTATGGGTCAGGAAGCGGAAAAAGCAGAACGTGTAAAAATCTTTAAGGATTATCAGGTGAATGGAGAACTGTTTGCCAAGGCCAAAGAGGATGCAGTATTCATTCATTGTCTGCCGGCTTATCGTGGCTATGAAGTAACCGAAGAGGTCATTGACGGACCGCGCTCCATCATCTTTGACGAGGCGGAAAACCGGCTTCATGCACAAAAAGCAATCTTAGCAACCTTAATGGCAGATTAAAGGAGAAAGATATGGAAAATTTATATGCATTTGAAGTAAAACGTGCAACCGAAGAAGATATCCCGGCAATCCATAAAATTACCAAGGACGCGTTTTTAAAATATTGCGAGAATGCAGGGCTTAGTTATAATATCGAAGCCTTAAACGAAACCTATGATGATATCCGGAAGGATATTGCGGAGAAGAATGTCTTTGTGGTTCGCATTGATGATGAACCCCTTGGCGCTGTCCGAGTTGAAGTGAAAGGCGACGGAACCGCATATTTAAGCCGTTTTGCAGTTGCCGATCACCACAGAAACAATGGTATTGGCAAGATTTTGATGAACGTAGTAGATAAAGTTATGGTGCAAAAAGGCGTTAAACTGTTACGATTACATACTGCATCCAAGGTAACGGCGTTGATTCGTTTTTACTATGGCAGAGGTTTTTATATTGCCAGTGTAGACAACACCCGCGGTTATCCCCGTGCAGAACTGATTAAAGAATACAAGTAAGGGTTGAGAAAGGATTAGTTTTATGAAGATAAAAGCATTATTTACGGCTACGCCTGAGGACCAAAGTCAGGTTCAGGTAAACGGTTGGGTGCGGACCATCCGTATTTCCAAAAACTTTGGATTTATTGAACTGAACGACGGTTCTTATTTCAAAAATGTTCAGATTGTTATTGAAGCAGAAAAACTGGGTAACTTTACGGAACTTTCTAAACTTAACGTAGGTGCGGCACTTTCTGTCACCGGTACTCTGGTGCTGACCCCTGAGGCAAAGCAACCCTTTGAAATCAAAGCAGAAAATGTAACCATCGAAGGGGCAAGTTCTCCGGAATATCCCTTGCAGAAAAAACGACACTCTTTTGAGTATCTCCGTACCATTCCCCATCTCCGCCCAAGAACCAACACCTTTGCGGCGGTATATCGGGTTCGGTCTTTGGTGGCATTTGCCATCCATAAGTTCTTTAACGAACGTGGCTTTGTCTATGTCCATACCCCTCTCATTACCGGAAGCGACTGTGAGGGTGCCGGCGAGATGTTCCAGGTTACCACTTTGGATATGGATAACCTGCCCAGAACCGAAGAAAATCAAGTGGATTACAGCAAAGATTTCTTCAATAAGCACACCTCTTTGACGGTAAGCGGTCAGTTGGAGGCAGAAGACTTTGCCATGGCGTTTGGTGATGTTTATACCTTTGGACCTACCTTCCGTGC
>JAZPYU010000143.1:0-1862 GCA_045544295.1 Ructibacterium sp.
AGCCGCATGCTCTACCGACTGAGCTATAGAGGAATATTTACTTTATCAGTATATGAAAAGGATAGAAAAATATACCTCTTCAACACTTTTATTATTATACTCTTTTTAAGAAAAAAGTCAACCCTTTTTTCACTCTTTTAGCAAAGAAATAAGGTGCAACAACTTAGTTGCACCTTATGAGTTGTTAGCCGTTTTCCAATGCTTGTTCCAACCAGAACATACCAATATCAAATGCTTTATAAAGACCATCGCGTTCTGCCTGACGAATCAAACGTGATTGTGCACCTTCATTGGTTTTGAGTTCAATAATAACCCGTTTTGCAATCTGTAAATCATCTAACGTTTCCTGATCTTCTAAGCGGAAAATAACGACGTATTTATCTTCCGGCTTGCCATAGTAAATGGTATTGCCACAACGAACCAAAGGTTTACCATTATAGGTCAAAATTTCATTGGATTCTGCCTTTTTAGCCATATCTATACCACCTTTCTGCCCACAGGGCGGATAAAAATTACTGAAATCGTACACACTTATGTATCATACCAAAAAAAGGATAAAAAAGCAAGTAATATTTTATGCTTTCAAAAGTTCTTGCATCAAAAGATAGCCTTCCGGTCTGTAAATGCCGGTAGCAACTGCATCAGCTTCTGCATAAATACAATCCTTTTCGGTTTGCGGAGTTTCACTTTTGTATAAAATATAAGGGATAGGATCAGAAGTGTGGGTGCGGATAGCCAAAGGAGTAGGATGGTCCGGCATAACCAACATATGGTAATCATCCCCAGATTTATTTAAATATTCCAAAACTGGTGCCACAATCTTGCTATCAATCAACTCAATAGATTTTACCTTGTTATCAATTTCTTTTCTATGACCGGCTTCATCTGCGCCTTCTAAATGAATATACACAAAATCTGCACCATCTTCTAAGGCCTGAATCGCTGCTTGTGCCTTGCCATCAAAATTGGTATGTACCGTACCGGTGGCACCGGGAACTTCAATAACGTCAAGTTCCGCACAACGGCCAATACCTTTGACAAGGTCAACTGCGGAAATAACTGCACCTTTGATACCAAACCGTGCCTGATAACTATCCAAATCGGGTTTGGTTCCGTTACCCCATATCCAAAGGGAGTTTGCAGGATGTAAGCCTTTCTCTATACGAGCAAGGTTAACAGGGTGATCTTTTAAAATCTCATAACTTTTCTTCATCAAAGAGAGGATGGCTGTATCAGTGGGAAGATATTCGCCAACAACCCGATCAGAAATATCGTGAGGAGGTGTCAGAGAGAAGTTGTTTTCTTTTTGATGCCAAACCATCAAATGACGGTAACTGATTCCGCCAAAGAACTCGTATTCCTCTGTTTTTAAAGCCTTGTTGAGAGCGGAAATCAATTGGTGGGCTTCTTCGGTAGAAATCTCATCAGAACTATAATCCACCATTGTTTTATCTTCATAATTTTCTTCATCTGAAAGGGTAACTAAATTTGCCCGAAATGTGGTATCTGTCAACGCCAAAGGAACACCGATAGAGGCGGCTTCTAACGGAGAACGACCGGTATAATACTTTTGCGGGTCATATCCAAAAACGGCTAAATTTGCAACATCGCTACCGGGGGGAAGACCTTCCGGCACGGTGGTTACCATACCAAGTTCGCCATGACGCGCCAAATCATCAATATGAGGTTTTGCGGCAACTTGCAACGGGGTTTTTCCGCCTAATTCAGGAACAGGGGTGTCAGCTGCACCATCTAACAAAACAACTAAATATTTCATCAAAAATACCTCCAATATATCTTTTCCATAACTTTAATATTATACACCTATTCATAATCTAGTGTCAAGTAACGTCGGTGTAAGT
>JAZPYU010000144.1:0-3303 GCA_045544295.1 Ructibacterium sp.
CATATTTCTCCACCATATAAGTCAGGATGTGCACTAATATATTCCTCAACTGTAAAACCCTCATATTCATCTAGACAATCGTAAGAAAGCTTAGCAAATAACAAATGAAGTATTTCTTCATCCTCACCATCGTCCATAGGAACAAACTCTACACTTTCAAAATAAGCTTCCCCATCCTCTGGTTCATCTGTTATTTCTGCTGCAACGATACCTAAACCATAATTCAAAACAAGGCATAACAAGGCATAAACACTAACTATTAATTTTATCTTATTAAAAATCTTAGTCATAATACCTTCCTCCTTAATTTGTTTCGAAATGAAAATATATTTTCTTCATTACGATAATTATATATTATATTTTTCAATTTTAATAGTGAATTATGTGTTACAGACCACAGATATTTTTAGACAAAAAAATATGCGGATAACAGGAGTTGAACCTGCACGGGTGTTCCCCCTAGAACCTAAATCTAGGGCGTCTGCCAATTCCGCCATATCCGCATAGTGGTTTTTGCTGTCAACTTGTTTATTCTACAACATTCTTTTTTGTTTGTCAACCCTTTTTTCAAAAAAATAACAAAAAGCCTTGTATCATAAGATACAAGGCTTTTTGTTATACAGATTTCTTTTTAATCCAAGCAATCAAACCATATGCCAAAGGTGTTCCTGCCAAAGCCTCAATACCAAGTTTGGCAAAGTATTGAATCACAATCATGGTAAAACAATCATAGGCGGTGGCGGTTCCGGCAAAGGCGATAAGGACAAAAATGACAGTGTCCAAAAGATGCCCTACCACCGAACTGCCGATGGTGCGAAGCCAAAGATGACCTTCTCCGGTTTTTTCCTTGATTTTTACCAATACCCAAGCGTTAGAGAGTTCTCCGGCAAGAAAAGCAACCAAAGAAGCAAGGACAATCCGGGGCACATAGCCAAAAATGATGGCGTAAGCCTTTGTGGTTTCTGCCATGTAGTCAGGAGATGGAAGAACCAATCCCAAAGCGGTGCTTGCCATAAAAACGATGTTGCATAAAAACGATAGGTAGATAACCTTTCTTGCGGCCCGAAACCCCCAAAGTTCTGTTAGGGCATCCCCTAACATATAGGTGATGGGGAAAACAATGGTCCCTGCATCAAAGAGTACCAAATCACCAATGCTCAGCATCTTAACTGCCATCACATTGGCAGTTAAATAAAAGGTAATCAGCAGACAAGAAAGTGTAAAAAGTTGGCTTTGATTCTGGTTTTTTTCAGGGTTTTCCAGTACCTGTTTCATAAATTATTCCTCCAATTTTCCAATTAGTTTTTCATTTTCATATTGATTACAAATTACGGTGACGGTGTCTCCGCTCTGGGCGTTTGGTGCATCTACCAGAACATCCATATAATTGGGCGTAGTGCCGTGCCAGAATTCCCCCTCTTTTTGTTCCAAAAGAACGGATAAGGGTTTATTCAGATAGGCGCGGTAAAAAGTTTCTTTCATTTCTTCTGCCAAGGTCAGCATAGCGTGGGTGCGGTCTGCTTTTATCGGTTCCGGCACCTGATTGGGGAACTTTTCTGCCGCAGTCCCTTTCCGGATGGAATAAGGGAAGATATGCATTTGTGCAAACCCGATTTCTTTACAAAAATCATAAGATGCCTTGAATTCTTCCTGACTTTCTCCGGCAAAGCCTACCATCAAATCGGTGGTGATAGCAGTATCGGGGATGGCAACTCGCAGTAGGGAGACAGCCTTGCGATATTCTTCGGTGGTGTAGCGCCGCCGCATCCGCATTAAAGTAGCATCACAGCCGCTTTGCAGGGACATATGGAACTGGGGACAAAGTTTAGGAAGCATCTTTGCCCGGTTGACAAAATCCTCGGTTATCATCACAGGCTCCAAAGAACCCAAGCGAATCCGAGTAATGCCATCTACTTGATGGACCGCCTCTATCACGTCAATCAGACTGATGTCCTCGCTTAAATCTTTCCCGTAAGAACCGATGTGAATACCGGTAAGAACCACCTCGCCGTAACCCTCTTTTCCAAGAGAGGTTGCCTCTTCCCGAATTTTTTCCAAGGAGCGGGAACGTACCGGACCTCTGGCAAAGGGGATGATGCAGTAGGAACAAAAATTATCACAGCCGTCCTCAATCTTTAAGTTGGCACGAACCCGGCTTTGACTATGGGTAATTCCTATTTCCTCGTAGCAATGTTCTTTTAAGATATCCTCAATGCAATCACTTTTTTTGCCGTTTAGTGCATTTTCGCAAAATTCTACAATCTTGCTACGGTGTTTGTTGCCAAGGAGAATATCCACATCCATTTCCTGACGGATTTTTTCTGCCTCTGTCTGGGCCAGACAACCGCAGACGGCCAAAACTGCATTGGGAAAATCCCGTCGTATCCGGCGGATTTGTTGTCGGCTTTTTTTGGCACCGGTACCGGTGACGGTGCAGGTGTTAACGATAAAAACATCAGCGTTTTTATCCTGTGTGACCTTGTGGCCGGCTTCCTGAAAAAGGGTAGCCATAGCCTCGCTTTCATATAAATTGGTTTTGCAACCAAGGGTAATAAACTGAACGGTTATGTTTATCGCCTCCCAAAAAAATTGGTTTTTAGATAAAAAAAGGTAAAAAACCTTATTGTGTTATCTATATTGCATAAAAGTATAAAAGCAAAATCATAGAATAATTATATAATTTCTCATTGACTAATGCAAGAAAAAATTATATAATTTATAGGGAAGAATTGTAAAAAAAATTAGGAGGTTGAACAAATGAAAGAATTTACTGTTATTTTAAGTTCTATTAATGACGTAAAGAATTTTGTAAATGCCGTAACCAAATACGACTTTGAGATTGATTTGGCATCCGGTCGTTATGTGGTAGATGCAAAGTCCATTATGGGAATTTTCAGCCTGGACCTGACCAAGCCTATCAAGGTGGAGGCTCATTGTGATGATTGCAGTGCTATGATGGCAGAATTGGATTCCTATATCCAAAAATAGTATGATACAATCCCTGCCAGATTTTTCTTGGCGGGGTTTGTCGCGTCAAAACCCCTTGGGAGGCGAACTATGAAAAATCATTTTATGCAGGTCGCATTGCAGGAGGCCCGGTTGGCATTTGCCGCAGGGGAGATTCCTGTGGGGGCGGTTCTGGTGAAAGATGATGTCATCATTGCCAAAGACCATAACCGGCGGGAAGAAAGGCAGGATGCCCTTTCTCATGCAGAGGTTTCTGTGATTCGTAAAGGTTGTGAGGCTTTGGGTACCTGGCGGCTTTCGGACTGTGATTTATACGTCACCTTAGAACCTTGTGCT
>JAZPYU010000145.1:0-7132 GCA_045544295.1 Ructibacterium sp.
TAGAAATATTAAAAAAAGCAGCGGCATACTTTGCGAAAGAACACAAAAACGATTAGAATTTGCAAAAACCTGAGGGTGCAATTTTTCATAGCGACAGAGGTTGCCAATATACCGCAAAGAAAACGAAAGAGTTGCTTGAACAATATGGTTTTAGAATAAGTATGTCAAGACCGGGAACGCCAAGCGACAATCAACCAATAGAAAGCTTTTGGAAAACATTGAAAACTGAGATAGCGGATATCCGACATCTCGGCTACGAGGAAGCTAAGCAAGAGATATTAAACTACATATATTTGTATTACAATTCAGAGCGATTACATTCTGGAATAGGATACAAGACCCCTAATTCTGTATGGATGTAAAAATTCACTCTTTATTTAGTCCGAAAATCTTGACAAGTTTCGATACTGTCGGTAGGTTTTCTTGCGAAAACCAAATGATTAAACTGCAAATAAAAATATCCTTATGGTTCTGCTCTTCCAAAAAGAAACGACAATTTTCGATATGCAAATGCATCATTGATAGATTTCATTTCAAAACTTAAACCCGCCTGCTTAAAAGCAGGCGGGTTTTGTTATCTTAAAAACAGATGCAAGAGTTTTTCGTAAAGTTTACTTTTGTACGGCTGATACCGCATGGGTAAATCCAGCCAGGTCTTTTTATCCATCACCGATTTAGTATGAGAAAAGGCGTAAAAGCCGTCTTTCCCATGATAGGAACCCATACCGCTTTCTCCCACACCGCCAAAGCCCATTTCACTGGTGGCAAGATGAACCACCACATCATTGATACAACCGCCTCCATAGGAAAGTTCGGTGGTAACACGTCTGATATGCTTTTGATTGGAGGAAAACAGATACAAAGCAAGAGGTTTGTCCTTATCCTTTAACTTTTCCAGCATTTCGTCAAAGTTTTCATAGGTAAGGATGGGCATAATGGGTCCAAAAATTTCCTCCCCCATCACCGCATCGGCTTCCGTCACGTTTTCCATAACGGTGGGGGCAATTTGCAGTCTTTCCGCATTGGTTTCTCCGCCACAAACAACTTTCTTTTTGTCTATCAACCCGCAAAGGCGCTCAAAATGCTTTTCGTTGATGATTTTTCCGTAATCTTTATTGGCAAGAGGCTTGACGCCGTACTGGCTACGGATTTGCTTGATGACTTCTTTTACAAATTCTTCTTTCACGGTACTTTCACAAAGAATGTAGTCAGGCGCCACACAAGTTTGACCGCAGTTTAAGTATTTGCCAAAGACAATTCGCTTTGCCGCCAGTTTGATATTGGCACTTTCCTCCACAATACAGGGGCTTTTCCCGCCAAGTTCCAATACCGCAGGGGTCAAATGCTCTGCCGTATGTTTCAGCACCTCTTGGCCAACCGCCTGACTACCCGTAAAGAAGACAAAGTCAAACTTCTGTTCCAGCAAAGCGGCGTTTTCCGCTCTTCCGCCGGTAACAACCGCCACATAGTCCGGAGAGAAACACTCAGTAATGATTGTTTCAATCATTTTGCTGGTGGCAGGGGAATAAGCACTTGGCTTAACCATCGCCGTATTGCCTGCGGCAATGGCATCGGCAAGGGGGTCTATCGTCAAAAGGAAAGGATAGTTCCAGGGGCTCATAATCAAAGTATTGCCGTAGGGTACCGGTTGCTTATAACTATGGGATGCAAAGTTGGTAAGAGGGGTATACACAGTCTTTCTTTTTGCCAATCTTTTGGTATGCCGAATCATATAAGAAATCTCGGAAAGAACCAGACCGCTCTCACACATAAACCCCTCAAAGTGGCTTTTCCCCAAATCGGTTTTTAATGCCTCGTTGATTTCGTTTTGGTATTTTTTTACTGTTTGATATAACTTCTTTAATTGTTCCACCCGGAATTTGACCGGAATGGTCACCCCGCTGCGATAATATTTTCTTTGTTTTTCCACCAAAGAACTAATTTGTTCCCCTGTCATATCATTGACTCCAATCTGCTACTTGCATATAAATTTTTTCCAGTTCCTTTCGGGTCATCAGCACCGGAACGGGATAAAGTGGGTTTGCTTCTTTTTCCGCATGTTTTGCCAAAGCCGGAATATCTTCCTTTTGAATTCCCGCCAATTTTTCCGGAATATTCATCACCTCATTCAATTCCTTTACCGCTTGGATGAACTTCTTCGCACCTAATCTATGTGCATCTTCTTTGGTTGCTACACCTGCGGCAACCCCCAACCGATGGAGTTTCTTTTCTATCTTTTCTCCGTAGAATTCTAACACATAGGGCATAATCACCGCATTGGCAAGACCGTGGGGTGTGCCATAGCGCCCACCCAGAGAATGGGCAACCGCATGGATATAGCCCACATAAGATTTGGAAAAGGCAATCCCTGCTTTATATGCGGCGTGAAGCATTGCTTCTCTTGCTTTATGGTTTTTGCCGTCCTGATAGGCTGTCCGCACATTTTCAAAAATCAGTTTGGTGGCATCAAGGGCAAGTTTTCTTGTCTCTTTGGTGGTGGAACGGCCGATATAGGCTTCCACCGCATGGGTCAGAGCATCTACGCCGGTGGTTGCGGTAAGATGCGGCGGCAAAGAATAGGTCATGGTTGCGTCCAGCACCGCATAATCCGGAATTAAAGGGAAACTCATAATGGCATATTTGTGATGGGTTTTTGCATCGGTAATCATAGACGCCAAGGTGGTTTCGCTACCGGTTCCCGCCGTGGTGGGAATGGCAATCAAAAGGGGCAACTTCCGCCAGACCTTTAACTTTCCGCCCATTTGATTCACCGTTCTTTTGGGGTAGGCAATTCTGGCGCCCACCGCCTTGGCACAGTCCATCGCAGAACCACCGCCAACCGCAACGATGGCCTGGCATTGATTGGAATAATACATCCGGAGGGCATCCTCCACATTATCTACCGTAGGATTAGGTTTGGTGTCGGCATAAATGGTGTAGGGAATATTGCTTTCACACAAAATATCTTCCACCGGCTTTAACAAAGCGTTTTTCACAATTCCTTCATCTGTCACGACGAGCACCGTACCGGTATTTTCTTTCCGGAGCACCTTTCCAAGTTCTTTGCAGGAAGAAATGATTTCCGGTTCCCGGTAAGGGAGTACCGGCAGAGCCATCCGGAAAGCCCCTTGAAAGATTCTGCAATATATGGCTTTTAATAAAAACATAGGTACCTCTCCTTAAATTTTTTCGTAGCCAACAAGCATACCGCCTTTTTCGGCATAGTAACTGCAAAGCCCACGGCAAATATGAATCCCTGTCTCTACCTTAGGGAACGCCTGTCGAATCATATCTGCCAGTTTGGTTGCCCCGCTTTCATTTTCACAATGGGCAATTTTTACTTTTCCGGTCTTTAATCCGGCTTCCTTTAAGTGACTTACAATGGCCCGCAAAGACTTTACTTCTCCGGGGCATTTATGAAGCGGTTCTAAGGTTCCCTGATCACTTGCCTTACCTACCACACGGATATTTAAAATACCCGCCATCTTCGCAACGGCAGGAGAAACACGACCATTGGCGGCAAAATTCTTCAAAGAAGCCAACATAAACACCAGCCCGGTTTGTTTTTTATATTCCTCAATGTTCCGGCAGATGTCCTCAAAAGACATCCCCTGCCCGATGTATTCTTCCAGTTTTTCAATCATCAAAACCAGTTCCGGTCCTGCAGAAAGAGAATCAATCACATAAACCCGGCTACCCGGATGCTCCCCTTCGTATATTCCTTTGGCAACCGATGCAGAATTATAACTGCCGGAAAGTCCGCTGGTGATGGTAATGCAAAAAATCTCCTCTGCATCCCCAAAAGCCGCAATCCAATCCCCCGGATTGGGGCAGGAGGTTTTGGACGTGCCGTTATAAGAATCAAACCAAGTTACCATCTCCGCCACATCCAAAGCAGCATTGTCAATAAAATCCCTTTCTTTTGTGGTAATTTTAAGCGGTGCCAACCCAAAATCAATTTCTTTTAAAGTTAACACATCCGCAGAAGAATCTGCTACAATTTTGATTTTTCTCATTATCATATCCCTTTCTGAACTCTGCTCGGTTTATCCATAACAAACTCGTTGATTTTTCAACAAGTACACTATAACAAAAACTTGTTGAAATGTCAACAAGTTTTTGTAAATATATGGAATCAATATTTTATTTTTTTTGCCGCAAAAAGTATTCTGCCATCACCCAGCCCATCCACAAAAGTCCAACCATACCAAAAAAGGCGTAAAGATGTGCCACTAAATTGGAAAACCCTAAAAGAGCAAAGGGGATTGCCAAAAGACAAAGAATGCCGGATAAAAAGCACCGTTCTTTCGTCTTTTTGACACCAAAACTGCTTAAAATACCAAACCCTTGAGAAACCGCTGTGGTGAGGATTGCCATAAAAAGCACAAGGGCATACATTTGTTTTTGGGTTCTGCCCACCATGGCCGCTAACTTTAACATAGGGATTTCGCTGTCCCACAGGGCATCAAAAAAAAGATTTTGCCCCGCCCATATCACCAAAACCAAAAAACCCAGCACAAAACCGCCTACAACTGCCCCAATGCGGATTTCCTTGGTTCCCATTCCTTTTTGCAGCGGAACCAAAACCGTGGCGGCAGAGATGGTATTATAACTGACATAGCAAATGGCAGAAGTCAGTACGCCTCCGGTCATCTGTCCAAGGGAAAAGGTGGTAGTGGTACCAAAGATGGCAGCGGTGATACAGAGATATAAAATTCCAAAAATCATACAAGGCACCAACACCACATTAACCGCTACGATTCCTTTTAAGTCAAGGGTCAGTACCAAAAAACAAATTCCTGCCAAAAGCAAGACGCCGGCTATGGGCGGTAACATATAGTTCTGCGAAAGTAGGGCACCGGAACCTGCCAGCATGGTAAAAAACCCGCAAAAGAGATAAAAAAGCATAAAAACTTTCACCGGCCCTGCCAATTTCCCTGCCACAAGAAAAAGATATTCCTCATAAGTTTTAATGCCCGCTCTATTGGCACGTTGCAAAATCATATAACAAAGTAAAATCAACAAAAAGGTGGCAAGAACAATCCCGCTATGGTCAGTCTGGGAAGGAAAATTAAAATATTCCATAATCTCCCTTCCCGAGGCAAACCCCGCACCAATCACCAAGCCGATATAAACAAAAGCCAACGACAACCCACGTTTCATCAAATCCCTCCTGTTTCTTCCTTATATATATGCAATACCACCTTACAAGATACCCCTACCATCTTGTGTAAAAACCCTATCTTGTCCGCCATATCTTGTGGAATATGTTTTTTCGGGGTTTTTTTCAAAAAAAACGTTGACAAACCTTGAAAATTATGTTATCATATTAGCACCTCTCGAAAGAGGTTTTCTTTGTGTGAAGAAAAACACACTGTCCCTTGGGACAATTTTGGATGGACGAGGTGAAAAGAATGCAAACCAAAATTACCCTGGCATGCAGCGAATGCAAGCAGAGAAATTACGATACGACCAAGAACAAGCAGAACTGTCCTGACAGACTGGAAATGAACAAATACTGCAGATTCTGTCGGAAGCACACCCTGCATAAGGAAACCAAATAAGAACCTGTTACGGGTAACCCCGTAAAGAAGGAGTTGTTGAAAATGGATCAGACTAAACCGAATATTTTTGCCAGAATTGCAGGCTTTTTCAAAGATGTAAAAGCAGAATTGAAAAGAGTTGTATGGCCGAGTTTTGCAAAAGTAAAGCAAAACACCCTGATTGTAATTTTTTATGTTTTGATTGTAGGTTTGGTTATTTGGGGGCTTGACTTGCTCTTTGGTTGGGGTATGTCACTCTTCATTAATCGATAATCAAGCATAGGAGGGAAGGGATTCGTTCCCCTATATTATGGCAAACGCAAAATGGTATGTGGCGCACACCTATTCCGGTTACGAGAATAAGGTGATGACCGATATTCAGAAAACCGTAGAAAACCGGAATATGGCTGATATTATTCAGGAGATCCGGGTTCCTATGGAAGAGGTTGTTGAAATCAAAGACAACCAGAAAAAAGTAGTTGAACGTAAAATCTATCCGGGTTATGTGATGGTAAAGATGGTCATGACTGACGAGAGTTGGTACGTGGTCCGGAACACCCGTGGCGTAACCGGTTTTGTAGGCCCCGGTTCCAGTCCGGTTCCTTTGACAGAGACCGAAGTGGAAAATATGGGTCTGGAACATAAGACCATTGAACTTGACTTTGCTGTTGGCGACAATATCAGAGTGAAGTACGGTCCTTTGGAAGGTTTTGTTGGTTCTATTACTGAAATTCAACTGGACAAGAAGAAAATTCGTGCTAAAGTTTCTATGTTTGGCCGCGATACCGACGTAGAGTTGGAGTTCAACCAGATAGAAGCATTGGTTTAACATTTGTTCCCCACACGGATGATTCCGTTTTTATATTCCGGTAAGTTTTTACCGGTCTGTGGGAGGGAAATTTCATCAGGAAGTTCCCGATAATACCACGTTTGTGAAACAAGGAGGTGTATTGAAATGGCACAGAAAATCATCGGTTACATTAAACTGCAAATTCCGGCTGGTAAGGCTACTCCGGCTCCCCCTGTAGGTCCGGCTTTAGGTCAGCACGGCGTTAACATTATGGACTTTACCAAACAGTTTAATGAAAAAACCCAGAAGGATGCAGGTTTGATCATTCCGGTTGTTATCACCGTATATCAGGACAGATCCTTCTCCTTTGTAACCAAGACTCCCCCCGCTCCTGTTTTGATCAAGAAGGCTTGTAAAATCCAGAGTGGTTCCGGCGTCCCCAACAAGACAAAGGTTGCACAACTGAGCAAGGCTGATTTACAGGCAATTGCTGAACAAAAGATGCCCGACTTAAACGCAGGTTCTTTAGAAGCAGCAATGTCTATGATTGCCGGTACTGCACGCAGTATGGGTATCACCGTAGAGGAATAATCTTTTCGGTTACAAGTATTTGAAAATCGTGGGAGGGACAACACCGTTGTCCTGTGAAACCACCATAGGAGGAAGTAACATTGAAGAAAGGTAAAAAGTATCAAGACAGCGTAAAGCTGATTGAAAAGGGTAAGTTATACGACCCGGCAGAGGCTCTTGATTTGGTATGCAAGACCGCTACTGCTAAGTTTGACGAAACCGTTGAACT
>JAZPYU010000146.1:0-7832 GCA_045544295.1 Ructibacterium sp.
CAGGTAAGGTGTGCCAGAGTAGGAACCCCATATAATTCTTTGATGTTTTTTGCGATATCAAGGGTATATTTGCTTGTGCCACCACCTGCACCATAAGTAACACTCATAAACAAGGGATTTAATTTAGCAATTTCCTCTGTGGCAACTTTCACGCTTTCAAAAGTTGTTTCCGTTTTAGGAGGAAAAACCTCAAAAGAAAGGGAAAGTTTTTCTTTTGTAATCAAATCTATAATTTTCATTATGATTTGCTCCTTTCAGTATGGATAGATAACCTCTTTTAAAAGTATAATATAGAAAGGAAGAATAATCAAGAAGATAAGTCAAAAAAGTAAAATTTATTGTCAAAAGCCGTTTTTTTACTAAATTTTTTGTTTTGGAAATGCTTGTGTTCGTGTTTTGCACCATTGACAGGAATTTTTAAAAGTGCTACAATGACATTGAATTAAAAACCAAACCGAATTGAGACGGCTTGTTTTTGCAGGCCGTTTTTCTACGGAATCTTTATAGATAGGGAGGAAATGACAATGAGTACTCTATTATCAGTTTCTATTGCACTCTTAGGCGGGCTTTTAATGACAAGGCTTTTTAAGCCTTTAAAATTACCTAGTGTAACCGCTTATTTGATTGCAGGTGTTTTAATCGGACCGTACTGCCTTGGTCGATTTGGAGTTCACGGACTTGGGTTTGAAAATGGAGAGGCAGTGCATGCAATTGGATTGGTTGCTGATGTTGCTCTTGGGTTTATTGCATTTTCTATCGGCAGTGAGTTCCGGTTGGAAGATTTAAAAAAGATTGGGAAACAGGCATTTGTGATTGGTGTTTTTCAGGCATTGGTAGCAACCTTGTTTGTTGATATTGCTCTTTACTTTCTTTATCTGATGATGCCGGATAAATTATCTATTTCGCAAGTGATTACCTTAGGCGCTATCGCAACAGCAACGGCGCCTGCTGCAACCTTGATGGTTGTTCGGCAATATAAAGCAAAAGGACCTTTAACTGATTTGCTTCTGCCCATTGTTGCTTTGGATGATGCGGTGGGGTTGATTGTATTTGCGGTATCTTTTGGAGTTGCAAAAACCCTGACCAGTGGGAATATTGATATGGTGTCCATCGTTATCAATCCTCTTTTGGAAATTGTTTGTTCTTTGGCACTTGGTGCGATTATGGGTTGGGTTTTGACACAATTGGAAAAACTTTTTAACTCTAACACCAATCGTTTAAATATGTCTATTGCCTTTGTTTTTACAACGGTTGCGCTTTCTATGATGGAGTTTGAATTTGGACACATACACATTGGCTTTTCGTCCCTGCTTGTTTGTATGATGCTTGGCACAGTTTTTTGCAATATTTGTCCGCTTTCCCACGATATTATGGAAAAAACCGAGAAATGGACATCTCCGTTACTGGCTGTTTTCTTTGTTATCAGCGGTGCGGAATTGGAATTAAATGTATTTATGGATTGGGCAATTGTGGTTATTGGTATGGTATATATCATATTCCGGTCCTTGGGTAAATATCTGGGTACTTTTGCCAGTGCGAAAGCAATGAAGTGCGAGCCATCTATTTGTAAATATTTAGGCATTACCCTTTTGCCGCAAGCAGGTGTGGCGCTCGGTATGTGTACCATTGCAGCAACGCAGTGGCCGACAGAGGGGATGTTGATTCGAAATATTACTTTGTTTGCGGTTTTAATTTATGAATTGTTTGGTCCGCTTTTGACCCGTCAGGCATTACAGGCTGCCGGAGATATTAAGCCTATGAGCGACGAGGTCAAGATGCGTCGTCAACACAAACTTGCTTTGGCGAAAAAAACGACAGAAGAATAAAAGAAAATCCGAACACATAGTGTTCGGATTTTTCCCAATGATAAGGAGTTCTCTAAAATGAAAGTAATGGTCAATCAATCGTTTCGTTATTTAAAAAATTTAATAAAATGGTTGCTGCTATCGACGATAGTTGGTGTTATCGGTGGTGTGATTGGCAGTATCTTTCATCTTACTGTGGATTTTGTCACGGAATTTCGCCATCAAAATTCCTGGGTCATTTTTCTTTTGCCGGTTGGCGGAGTTTTGATTGCAGGGATGTATCGGATTTTTCAATCAAAAGGGAAATTGGATACCAATCGCATTTTGGAGGCGGTGAAAACAAAGGAAAAAGTTCCGCTTATTTTAACGCCGCTTATTTTTATTAGTACAGTACTGACGCATTTCCTTGGCGGTTCTGCCGGACGGGAGGGTGCGGCTTTGCAACTGGGTGGAAGTATTGGTTATAATATTGGCAAACTATTTCGGCTCAATACCGGCGATACTCATATTATTGTGATGTCAGGAATGAGTGCGGTTTTTGCGGCGCTTTTTGGGACTCCTATTACGGCAACATTTTTTGCTCTTGAAGTTGTAAAAGTTGGCGTAATCAACTATGCTGGTTTGGTTTCTTGTACCCTATCTGCCATTGTTGCTTATGCCATTTCTTTGGTGTTTGGTGTGCAACCGGTACGGTTTCTTGATATTTCTATCCCTGAAAATTCCTTGTTACTGTTGGGAAAGGTTATTGTACTTGCGTTACTTTGTGCAATGGCGAGCATTGTGTTTTGTGTTGCCGTTCAAAAATGCGAAAGATATGGAAAAAAGTTATTGCCCAATCGGTATCTCAGAGGCTTGGTTGGCGGTGCTATTTTAATCTTGCTTACGTTATCGGCGGGATGTTATGATTATAACGGTGCCGGTATGGATGTTATTGCCAATGCTATGGGCGGTCAGGCAAAGCCGGAAGCCTTTCTTTTAAAAATTATTTTTACAGCAATCACCATTGCAGCCGGTTTTAAAGGCGGAGAAATTGTGCCGACATTTTTTGTAGGGGCTACATTTGGCTACGTTGCTGGTGATTTCCTTGGTCTTGACCCGGGATTTTCGGCGGCAATAGGTTTTGTGGCTTTGTTTTGCGGTGTGGTGAATTGTCCGATTGCATCGTTGCTGCTATCCATAGAAGTGTTTGGAACGCAAGGTCTTTTAACTTTTGCGGTGGCATGTGGAATCAGTTATATGATGTCCGGATATTTTGGGCTTTACAAAAGTCAGGAAATTGTTTATTCTAAATTAAGCGAGAAAGAACATACACGAAAGGAGTAGACTATGAAAAGAAAAAGCGGTGTATTAATGCATATTTCATCTTTATTTGGTGATTTCTCTGTTGGGAGTTTTGGAGAAGAAGCAAAATATTTTATTGGTTTTTTAAAGGATTGCGGATTTTCTTACTGGCAGGTTTTACCTTTTTGTATGGTGGATGAATGTAATTCCCCCTATAAATCCTATTCTACTTTTGGTGGGAATCCATATTTCGTTGATTTGAATGCCCTCTATAAAAAAGGTTTGATTACCGATGAGGAACTGTCCGAATATCGTCAACAAAATCCTTATGTTGCAGAATTTGTTCGACTGTATCATACCAGATTGGAAATATTGAAAAAAGCAGCCATGCGTGTAAAAAATCGTGATGCGATAGAAACGTTTATTTGTGAAAATGCTTATTTGTCTAAATTTTGCGAATTTATGGCAAGAAAAGAAGTTAATGGGCAACTTCCATGGTGGGAATGGGAAAATGATTCTGTTGACGAAAATACGCTCTTTGCGTGGAAGTTCATTCAATATGAATTTTTCCATCAATGGGCAGAAATAAAAAAATATGCCAATGCAAGAGGTATTCGCATTTTTGGAGATATTCCTATTTATGTTGCTTTGGATAGTTGTGATGTTTGGAGCAATCAAACTCAATATCATATTGACAAAGATGGAAGACCTACCTGGGTTGCCGGTGTGCCACCGGACTATTTTTGTGAGGATGGGCAACTTTGGGGGAATCCTATTTACCGCTGGGATGAAATGAAAAAAGATGGATATCGTTGGTGGCGTGACAGAATTTCTCATATGGGGAAACTGTTTGATGCGGTGCGGATTGATCATTTTAGAGCCATAGAATCCTATTGGGCAGTACCGGCAGATGCCGAAACTGCCAAGGAGGGACATTGGGAAAAAGGTCCGGGTATGGAATTGATTTTTGCTATCAAAGAGGCTGCCAAAGACACGGAAATTATTGCAGAAGATTTGGGTGATATTACCCAAGAGGTAGTAGATTTGTTGACAAAAAGCGGTTTTCCTGGAATGAGGGTCTTTCAGTTTGGCTTTTTGGGAGATGGTGATAGCACCCATAAACCCCATCGTTATTCTGCCAATAGTGTTGCTTATACCGGAACCCACGATAACAATACCCTATTAGGTTATCTTTGGGATTTGGATGACAACAAAAGAAAGGAAATCCTCTCTTATTGCGGTCATACAGAGCATTGGGAAAGCGGATGCAAATCTATCATCCGCACGGTGTTTGCCAGCCACGCTAATCTTGTTGTTTTGCCGATACAGGATTTGCTGGGATATGGTTCGGATACTCGTCTTAATATTCCGGGAAAGGCAGACGGAAATTGGCAGTTCAGAATCACAAAAGAACAATTAGATAGCATTGACAGAGAGTGGATTCGGCAATTAAATCAAATGTATGGCAGATGAGAATGGATTTTTCTAAGTTAAAAAATATTTGGATGAAATCATTCCCACATTGCCCCGCCCCGTGCGGAATTAAAAGCCCTGTTAGCGAGTTTGGTTGGAATAGTGCTGCCGGTGCATTTTCTATGGTAGATACCAAAAAAGAACTGTCGCTTACTTATTTTCAGGAAGTTCATGGTTGGAATGTTAACTTCCAAAAAGAACTTGTTAATGCTTTGTATTCTTGCTTTGAATAAAGAAAAGACCTCTAATGAGGTCTTTTCTTGTTAGTGAGAAATGGTCTTTACAAAGAGCAGACAGGTATGATAAAATATAAAAGTTAAGACTAAAAAGGGAGGTTCCTTTTATGAATTTGGCGCATCCATCGGAACTTAAAACCTTGCTGGGAAGACATGGATTTTCTTTTAGCAAAAGTTTAGGGCAAAATTTTTTGATTGATGAAAACGTTTTAAATAAAATATTAAATGCCGCAGATTTAAATAAAGATACCTGCGCTTTGGAAATTGGTCCAGGTGCAGGAACGCTTACCCGCAAACTGGCCGAAAATGCAAAGCAGGCACTTGCTATCGAGATTGATAAGGCTTTGATTCCTGTTTTGTCGGAAAGCCTTGCAGAATTCGATAATGCCACGGTTATCAATCAGGATGTTATGGAAGTGGATTTATCGGCGGTAACCAAGGATGTGTTTGGTGATGCACCTTTTTGTGTGGTTGCAAATCTTCCCTATTACATTACCACACCGATTATTATGAATTTATTGGAAAGTAATCTTCCGGTGAAAACTATGACGGTTATGGTGCAAAAAGAAGTGGCAGACCGAATGGTTGCAAAACCAGGAAGCAAAGACTATGGTGCATTATCTGTTGCGGTGCAGTATCATACAAAACCTAAAATGGTGTGCAAGGCAGAACCCCATTGTTTTATGCCCCAGCCGAAAGTTGCCTCTGCGGTGATTTGTTTAGAGGTACTGGAAAAACCATCAGCAGAAGTCTTAGATGAGAAATTGTTTTTCAAAGTGGTAAAATCCGCCTTTGGTCAAAGAAGAAAGACTCTTTGCAATGCTTTATCCAATAGTCCGTATCTTTCTTTGGAAAAAGAAAAGATTCTATTCGCCCTTTCTCAAATGGGTTTAGATGCAGGAATTCGCGGGGAACGGCTTTCGGTGGAGGAATTTGCACAATTATCCAATTTATTGGCAGAATAGAAAATGTTAGCAATTCTACCAAACCATAGCATAAGAATATGAAAAAAATGTCTAAATTAGATATTGCAAAAAAAACCATTTTAGGATATATTATAAAATAGAGAAAAGTGGTTTTTTTCTAAACCTAAATATAAGGAGGAATCATTATGACAGAAAACAAGTTTGTGTTAAAATGGCTTGACGAAATGAAAGACCTTTGTAAGCCGGATCAGGTAGTTTGGATTGATGGCAGTGAAGAACAGTTGGAAGCACTCCGTGCAGAATCTGTTGCAAGTGGTGAAATGATTGCATTAAATCAGGAAAAATTACCGGGCTGTTATTATCATAGAACTGCAGAAAATGACGTTGCTCGTGTTGAGGACAGAACTTTTATCTGTACCCCTACCGAGGAAGAAGCAGGTCCTATCAATAACTGGATGGCTCCCGCTGAAATGTATGCAAAATTAAATGCGCTGTATGACGGCTCTATGAAGGGCAGAACTATGTATGTGATTCCTTATTCTATGGGTCCTATCTGTTCTCCGTTTTCTAAGATTGGTATCGAGTTGACCGATAGCATCTACGTTGTACTGAATATGGCGATTATGACCCGTATCGGTAAGGCTGTTTTAGACATTATTGACGGTGATGACTTTACCAAGTGTCTCCACGCTAAGAAAGATGTAAATCCTGATGAGAGATACATCGTACATTTCCCCCAGGATAACACTATTATGTCTGTAAACTCTGCTTACGGCGGTAACGTACTGCTTGGTAAAAAGTGTTTTGCACTCCGTATTGCTTCTTACCTTGGTAAGCAGGAAGGTTGGATGGCAGAACATATGCTGATTCTTGGTTTGGAAAATCCCCAGGGCGAAGTAAAATACATCGCTGCTGCATTCCCCAGCGCTTGCGGTAAGACCAACCTGGCTATGTTAATCCCGCCGGAATACCTGAAGGAAAAGGGTTACAAAGTTTGGACTGTTGGCGATGATATTGCTTGGCTCAGAATCGGTGAAGATGGCAGATTGTATGCGATCAACCCGGAAGCAGGTTTCTTTGGTGTTGCTCCCGGTACCAGTGAAAAAACCAACTTCAACGCTTTGGAATCTACTAAGAAAAACACCATTTTCACCAACGTTGCAATCAACAATGATGATTTGACCGTTTGGTGGGAAGGTTTGGATAAGAATCCGCCTGAAAATTGTACCGAATGGACCGGTAAGCAGGTAAATGGTAAGACTTTTGATGGCAAACTGGCGCATCCTAACTCCCGGTTTACTGCTCCGGCTATCAACTGCCCCTGTATTTCTTCTGAATTTGAGAATCCTCAGGGTGTTCCGATTTCTGCTATCGTATTCGGTGGCCGTCGTGCAAAGACTGCTCCGCTGGTATATCAGGCAAGAGATTGGGAACACGGTGTATTCGTAGGTGCTACCATGGCATCTGAAACCACCGCTGCTGCTGCAGGTGCTGTCGGCGTTGTAAGACGTGACCCCATGGCTATGAAACCTTTCGTTGGTTATAATATGGCTGATTACTTTGGACATTGGCTTGATATGGGTAAGAAGATGGATGCTGAAAAAGCACCGAAAATCTTCCATGTTAACTGGTTCCGCAGAGACGAAGAAGATAACTTCCTCTGGCCGGGATTTGGCGATAATATGAGAGTTCTTCTCTGGATTTTAGACCGTTGTGCAGGCAATGTAGATGCTGTTGAAAGTCCGATTGGTTTATTGCCTACTGAAGGTGCTATTGATACCACCGACCTTGATATCACTGCAGAACAGTTGAAAGAACTGCTTAGCGTTGATAAAGACGTTTGGATGGAAGATGTAGAAAACCAGAAGGAATATTTCAGCCAGTTTGGTGACAGACTGCCCGCAGAAATCAAAAAGCAACTTGATAACTTAGAAAATAACCTGAAATAAGCATTTTAAAAGCCCGGTGCTAATGATATGCACCCCAAAAGTTAGACACTTTTGGAGGTGCATATTTTTATGGGTAAAAAAGGTCAAAAAAGCAAAACGTACTCGCCAGAATTCAAAATATCTGTTATAATGGATATGCGTGAACATCATTTGGGTTATTAT
>JAZPYU010000147.1:0-16611 GCA_045544295.1 Ructibacterium sp.
GATCGGTCAGGTCGTTGATTGCAACTACCTCATAACCCTCTGCGCCAAACATCTGTCTGAAAGCCAAACGGCCAATACGGCCAAAACCGTTAATCGCTACTTTTACTGCCATAGTAAAGTACCTCCTAAAAATATAATGATTTAATTTTTTATTACGTTTATTCTACCTCAAATTTTCAAAATATACAAGTAGTTTTTGAAAATTTGTGAAATTTTTAACTTTGTATGCAAAAACTGCTAATTTTCATCTAATTTTTGTAAAAAACTACGAGTTCTCTCGCTTTTGGGATTACCAAGAACTTCTTCGGGCGTTCCCTCTTCTTCCACCATACCGTCTGCCATAAAAATAATCTTATCGCTGACATTCTTGGCAAAATCAATTTCGTGGGTGACAATCACCATAGTTACGTGTTCTGCCGCAAGTTTGCGAATTACCTTTAAGATTTCGCCGGTGAGTTCCGGGTCTAAGGCGGATGTGGGTTCGTCAAAGAAGAGAATTCTCGGTTTTAAGGCAAGGGCACGGGCAATGGAAACCCGTTGTTTCTGACCGCCGGAGAGTTGGCAAGGATAACTTTCCATCCGGTCTGCCAGACCAACCCGGGCAAGAATTGCCTTTGCGTTTTCCTGAATTTCCGCTAAAATTTCTTTTTTGTTTGTCTTATAGTCCGGTCTTTCCTTAGCAAGAAGTTTTGGGGCAAGGGTCACATTGTCCAAAACATTATACTGAGGAAACAGATTAAAGTCCTGAAATACCAAACCAAAATTCAGTTGTTTTTTTCTGATTTCTTTGGCAGAGGCACTTCTTTCATTGTCCCCGTCAAAGAGAAGTTTGCCGTCTAAGAGAATCTGTCCCTTTTCGGCACGTTCTAAAAAGTTGATACAACGCAAAAGTGTGGTTTTACCGCTGCCGGAAGAACCGATGATAGAAACAACTTCTCCTTCTTCCATAGAAAAACTAACGCCTTTTAAGACCTCAATCTTTCCGAAACTTTTATAAAGTTGATTGATTTCAAGTATCGACATATTACCACCCCTTTACGCAAAGTAATTCATCTTTTTCTCTATGTAGGATAAGAGTATGGAAAGAACACCTGTAAAAGCAAGGAAGTAAAGACCAGTTCCGAACAAAGGCCAGATAATACCTTTTGCCGCAAACCGCTGTGCGTTCATAATAATTTCGGTTACACCGATGACACGGGCAAGAGCACTATCTTTTACCAGAGTGATGACTTCATTACCCATAGACGGGGTAATCCGCTTTACCACCTGAAACAGTACGATTTTAAAGAACACCTGCACCTTGGTAAGACCCAGGACTTGTCCGGCTTCGTACTGACCAACTGAAATACTCTCGATACCGCCACGATAGATTTCTGAAAAATAGGCGGCATAGTTAATCACAAAAGCAACGATTGCTGCACTCATTCTGGAAGAAATGGGATAATTGAAAAGCAATCCCGGTGCATAGAGCACAACAAAAAGTTGTAACATCAAGGGAGTACCACGGATAATCCAGACAAAGGTTTTGGATATTGCCCGAATTGGTTTAAAGTTTGCCAACCATTTCATATGCCGAAATCTGGCAAACCCCCGAAACGGCGCCCACTTAGACATAGTACATAGTGTAATCAAAAGTCCAAGAGGAATGGACAAAACCAAGGTTACTACAAATAACATACAGTTTGTCCCAAACCCTTCCAATAATTGCATCCATATATTCATGACTCGTTTCCTCCAAACACATCTTCCATCTTCACAATCGCATGAAAGATCATTTTCTCGGTTATCTCATAGGGAACAACCTTCATATCCGGGTCTTTTAAGGTAGCGGTAAGCACCGGAAGGAGATATTCGTAATCCACCGGTATCTCCCGCTCCTGCAAGGTGGTTTCCACGCCCATTTGTTTCAGAAGATTTCCGATTTTTACCGCCTCTTCTTCCCGACCGTCCAGCATCAACTGTACTGCCGTGGTATAACCAATCACATCTCCGTGGCGGAACTTTTCCTCAAAGCCATCCAGTTCCGTAAGCCCATAAAACAAGGCGTGAGCAACCGCTCCGTTAAAGTCGTGATTAATCAGCATACTGACCATTCCTGTACTTACAAGAATAATAAGGGCTACCACTTCAAACCTCTCGGTCAATTTTCCGCTTTTGCAATCCAAAAGTGCGCCTGCTCCGGAGTCAATCAAGGGTTCATTGCACATTCTGCTAATCGACAAACCCATCTCGTCCTGAAAGGTTTTTTCCCTGCCTCTGGCAGAAAATTCTACCTCGTAATACTTGGCAAGGGTATCGCCAATGCCGGCACGAAAATATTCGATGGGGGCCTGACCAATGATTGTGGTATCAATCAAGGTATGAGAAGCCGGCGCCTTAAAATACCAAAACCCGTCAAAGGCGTGGTCCTGGGTATACATTACCGCAAGTGCCGAAGATGCGGCACAGGTGGATGCAATCGTAGGAACGGTGACAATTTTAATGCCAAGCATATCGGCAAGGCATTTGGAGGTGTCCAGCGCCTTACCGCCACCTACACCTACCACAAAGTCAACGGCAGAATTCTTATAACATTCATAGAGTTCTTCTACCCTTTTACGGGTACATTCTTTTCCATAGATGACAACATCTGCAATCTCAAAATCCGCCATCGCTGCCCGAAGTTTATGGATTGCCTTGGAAAGTGCCGTTTCACCGCCTACAATCAGCGCTCTTTTCCCGAAACTTCCGCATACATTTTTGATGTTTTGGTAGGCATCAGTCCCGATGGTATAATCCGCAAAAAAACATTGCTTCATCTGCAATCAAACCTTTCACTAACCCGGTCATTCCGCAAAACTGAGGTTTCCGCTATGATGCAGAAACCCCAGTTTTCGTTACAATTTATCAATTACTGAGCGTCTTTTGCAGCAGCAACACCGTCTGCCAGACCGTACTTTTCAGCAATTTCCATCAATTTGCCGCTCTCGGTAAGTTCAGCAATTGCAGCATTTACTTTTTCACAAGCATCGCTACCCTTTCTGAATGCAATACCAAAGTACTGATCACCAAACTTGTTGTCGGTGTTGATTACCAAGTCAGTCAAAGAAGAACCTTCGCTGCCAACCATACCCAAAGCGATAACATAGTCAACAACAGCAACATCTGCAACGCCATTTTGTACGTCCATCAACGCAGTTGCCATAGACTCTACGCCGGTGTATTCTGCATTTGCAAAATACTCTTTTGCCATAACTTCTACACTTGCATCATTGGTATCATCAATTGCACCGGTAATTTTTTCTTCACCGGTAGAACCTGCTTCTGCAACAACCTTTTTGCCGGTGATATCAGCCATGATTGCTTCTGCTTGGTCTGATTTCATAACCATAGCCTGGGTGTTATACATATAAGGTTTGGTTACTTCCCACATTTCTTTTCTTTCTTCGGTGATGCACATACCGTTCCAGAGAACGTCAATGTTCTTAGATGCCAGTTCGGTTTCTTTTGCTTCCCAACTGATTTCTACGAACTCAACTTCAACGCCCAGTTTCTCACATACTGCTTCTGCAAACTCGGTGTCAAAACCGGTCCATGCACCGTTGTCGTCTAAGTAGTTCATCGGGGGATAGTTGGTAACGCCTACGGTAAGTTTACCTTTGCTCTGGATATAATCCCAGTCGCTTTCGGTTTCTACCTTTGCAGTGGGTTGACCACAAGCAACCAAAGACAGAACCAATACCAATGCCATCATCATTACTAACAACTTTTTCATTTTCTTTTCCTCCTGAAAATATGTTTAAATTTTTTAATTGTTTTTCCTTTGTAGCAGCGGGACGTTCGTGAACGTCCCCTACGTTTCTTTGTCCGCAACGTTTACACCCAGTGAAGGGCGCAGAAAATTTAGTAAGATTTGTTTGGAACAAGGTTTGGCAAGGCAGGCGTGTACTTTTTGTACATAACTGTCTTGCCAAACCGAAGTTACGAGCAAAGATTGCTGAATTTTCAAACCCGACTGGACTACTTCAAGTGCCAGATTTCATCATTATAATTTTGAATTGTCCGGTCGCTGGAGAAAAATCCTGCATAGGCGGTATTCAATACCGCACTCTTCATCCATGCATCCTTGTCACGGAATTTATCCATTACTCTTTGGTTGGCTTCTAAATAGGAATCAAAGTCTGCAAGGAGCAGGTAGTTATCTGCAAAGTTGCCTTGTACCAGAGAATGATAGAGTTCATAGAACAAATTATCTTGGGCAAAGGTGCCATCAATCATGGTATCTACCACCCGTTTAATCACCGGGTTGGTGGCATAAATTTCCGGACTGGGAGATTTGCCTTGTGCATAAATATTCAAGACATCCTGAGAGGAAAGACCAAAGATGAAAATATTGTCATCCCCTACCTGTTCCCGGATTTCCACATTGGCGCCATCCATAGTACCAATGGTTAGGGCACCGTTTAACATTAACTTCATATTACCGGTTCCCGATGCTTCTTTGGATGCGGTGGAAATCTGTTCGCTTAGGTCTGCCGCCGCAACAATCTTTTCCGCAATGGAAACGCTGTAATTTTCGATGAATACCACTTTCAAAACGCCATTCACTCTGGGGTCATTGTTGATCACTGTTGCCACATCATTGATAAACTTAATAATCAATTTTGCCATCCGATAACCGGGTGCAGCTTTTGCCCCGAAGATATAGGTGGTAGGCAACAGGTCCGCAGTATCAGGATTATCCAAAATCTGCTGATAACGATAGATAATCTGGAACGTCTTTAACAACTGCCGCTTATATTCGTGTAAGCGCTTAATCTGCACATCAAAGAGAGAATTGGGGTCTACTTCAATATCATAATGCTCTTTGATATATGCCGCCAGTTTCTTTTTGTTTTCCAGTTTGATCTCTGCAAACTTGGCTCTGAACGCCGCATCATCTGCCATCGGTGCCAAATTCTTTAATTGGGTATAGTCTTTCACCCAACCCTCGCCAATGGAAGCGGTAATCAGTTTGGAAAGTTCCGGATTGGCTTTATAAAGCCAACGGCGGAAGGTAACCCCATTGGTCATATTCTTAAACTTGTAAGGATAAATGCTATAATAATCCTTAAAAGTTTCCTGCTTTAAAATCTCGGTATGGAGTGCCGCCACACCATTGACACTATGACAAGCAGTAAGACAAAGGTTTGCCATACTTACCTGACCGTGGGCAATGACTGCCATATATTCAATCTTGCCATGGTCACCGGGGAACCGTTCCCAAAGCGCTTCTCTTTGACGGCGGTCTATCTCCCGGATAATCATCGCAAGTCTTGGCAGGAGTTTTTCTACCATTTCAAAGGGCCATTTTTCCAAGGCTTCGCACAAAATGGTATGGTTGGTGTAGGCAAAGGTTCTTCCTACAATATTCCAGGCATCATCCCAGCCCATACCTTCTTCATCCATCAAAATCCGCATCAGTTCCGGAATGGCAATGGTGGGATGGGTATCGTTAATATGAATCTGAATATATTCAGGAATTTCATAAATGCTGAGTCCCTTTTTCTTATGTTTTGCTAAAATCCATTGAATGGTGGCAGAAACAAAGAAATACTGTTGTTTCAGCCGGAGCATTTTACCCTCGTAGTGATTATCCTCCGGATAAAGAATTTTGGAGATAACCTCTGCAAGTTCTTTATTCTCGGTGGCTTTTACGTAGTCACCCCGGTTAAATTCCTTCATATCCATCACTTCCGGAGACCGTGCCTGCCACAGACGCAGGGTATTTACCGTCTCACTTTCAAAACCGGTGATAGGCATATCGTAAGGTTCCGCAATAACGGTGTTATAATCGGTATGACGGAACTTCAACTGTCCGTCTTCCATATATTCTTCAATCCGTCCGTTAAAATGAACCTCTTTGATATCTTCCGGTCTTGCAATATCCCAAACGTTACCGCTCTGTAACCAGGGATCCGGCATCTCAATCTGATAGCCGTCTACAATTTTCTGTCTGAAAAGACCGAACTCATAACGGATACCGCAGCCATATGCCGGCATTTCTAAATTGGTCAAAGAATCCAAAAAGCATGCGGCAAGTCTGCCAAGACCACCGTTACCCAGACCGGCATCGGTTTCATATTCCTCTACATCAGAGAGGGATACGCCCATATCGGCTAAAACTTCCCGATAAATGTCAGTTTCCATCAGGTTCATCAGGTTATTACCCATGGCTCTGCCCATTAAAAATTCAAAGGACAAATAATAAAGTTCCTTCTGGGGTTTGTTTTCTGTCTTTTCGTGGTATGCCATCCATTTTTCCATGATCTCGTCACGAATGGTCATGGACACGGCTGTATAAATTTCATGCAGGGTTGCTTTCTCTACGGTTTTTCCGAAATACCGCTTGATTTTCCCTGTAATTTCATCCTTGATAAAGACTTTTTTCTGCAAGTTTACATCGATTTTTGTTGAACTTTTTTTCACTTATGATCCTCCTAAAAGATACACTTTTTCAGCTCAGCTGAAAATACATCCACTATTCTATCACAAATTCCGCAATTTAGCAAACCTTTTTTTCATTTTTTGTGCTTATGTCAAAAAACCTAAAATACATTTGACAAAAACCCCAAAATCCCTTATAATTTTAGTGTTAAAATAAGGGGGTGTAGGTGGTGAATTTGGTACCGGAAAAACAAGAAATATTGCGGTATTTAGGGTATCAGGGGCAAACCATTGACCCACAAACCAACGCATTGATTTCCCGCTCCTTAGAGGAAATGCAATTCGCCATCAAACCACGCTATACCTATGGTATTTTTGCACTGCAAGAACAGAACGGGAACGTTTTTCTGCCGGAATGTAACTTCACTCTTCCCGGAGACGATATCGCCCGCCACCTTTGTGGATGCAAAAAAGCGGTGCTTCTCGCCGTCACCTTGGGCATTGAGGCAGACAATCTCATTCGGGTCTCTCAGACAGAGGCTATGAGCCGGGCAGTGGTTTTGGATGCCTGTGCAACAGAACTGACAGAAAAACTGTGTGATACTGCCGAAAAGGAACTACAATGCATTGCAAAAAAAGAAAACCTCTTTCTTACCGGAAGATACAGTCCCGGCTACGGGGATTTCCCTATCTCGGTGCAAAAGCAAATCGGAGAAATTTTAGACACTACCCGTAAAATCGGTCTTAGCATCACGGAACACTCTTTGATGATTCCCCGAAAATCCGTGACCTCTATCATCGGTTTTACCGAACAAATACCAAAAAAAATCCGGTCTTGTGACAGTTGCAAAATGAAAGGCCGGTGCCACTTTCAAAAGGAGGGTTCTTCCTGTGAATCTTAGAACTGCCCTACAAGAAAATCTTTTGTTTTTTGATGGTGCTATGGGTACCATGTTACAGGCCGCCGGTCTTCCTGCCGGAGGTCTGCCTGAAATTTATAATATGGAACATCCGGAAATCATCCGGGACATTCACAAAAAATATATTGATGCCGGAAGCCGGATTATCACCACCAATACCTTTCAGGCAAACGCATATAAGTTAAAGGATTGTCCCTATTCTCCAAAAGAACTGATTACCGCTGGTGTTCATCTTGCCAAAGAGAGCGGTGCGGAATTTGTGGCACTGGATATTGGTCCTTTGGGGCAGTTAATGCGCCCTATGGGCACCTTAACTTTTGAAGAGGCTTATGACCGATTCAAAGAACAGATTTTAGCTGGTGTCAAAGCCGGTGCAGACCTGATTTTATTGGAAACTATGTCTGACCTTTTGGAAGTAAAAGCCGGCGTCCTTGCCGCCAAAGAAAACTGTGACCTACCCATATTTGTTACTATGACCTATCAGGCAGATGGCAGAACCTTTGTGGGGGTAGACCCCCAAAGTGCCGCCATTACCCTGTCCGGGCTTGGGGTAGATGCCCTTGGCGTCAACTGTTCCTTAGGACCCAAAGAACTGATGCCGATCATTGACAACTTGCTGACCTATTCCAAAGTCCCGGTTATGGCGCAACCCAATGCGGGTCTTCCGGAACTGGTTAACGGCAAAACCATCTATCGGGTCACCCCGGAAGAATACGGCAGTTTTATGTCTGTTCTTGCAGAAAAGGGTGTTCGGATTTTGGGCGGTTGTTGCGGCACCAATCCCGATTTCATTGCCGCTATGGTAAAAGAAATAGCAGATAAAAAACCTGTTTCCCTTTTCCCAAAACCCATCACCGCTATTTCCTCCGGTTGTAAAACGGTGGTCTTTAATGATGGCATCACCGTCATTGGGGAACGCATCAATCCTACCGGAAAGAAAGTCTTAAAAGAAAAACTGCGGGAGCAGGATTTTGGTTTTCTTGCCGGCGAGGCCATCTCTCAGGAAAAAGCCGGCTCCGATGTTTTGGACGTGAACTGCGGTCTGCCGGACATTGACGAGACAGAAACCCTGAAAAAAGCGATAACCGAGGTGCAAGCCGTCACCAATCTGCCTTTGCAGATAGACAGTTCTGACCCGGCTTCCATAGAAGCCGCAGTACGGATTTATAACGGCAAACCCCTGATTAACTCGGTCAATGGCAAAGAAGAAAGTTTATCCGCCATTTTACCCATTGCTAAAAAATACGGCGCCGCCGTGATTGGTCTTACCTTAGACGAAAAAGGTATTCCCAAAACCGCCGAAGAACGGCTCTGTGTTGCCGAAAAGATTATAGCACGGGCAAGGGAATATGGGATTCCCAAAGAAGATATTATCATCGACTGTCTTGTTTTAACCGCTTCGGCACAGCAGGAACTGGTGATAGAAACTTTAAAAGCCGTCCAACTGGTAACATCTAAGTTAGGCGTACACACAGTACTTGGCGTCAGCAATGTTTCTTTTGGGTTGCCCGCACGTCCCATCTTAAACAGTACTTTCTTGGCTGCCGGTTTTGGTGCAGGTCTTTCTTCTGCTATCATTAACCCCCTTTCTGCACCGATGATGCGAGTGGTGGATAGTTTTAGGGTACTAAACCATCAGGACAAAGATGCCAAAAATTATATCGCTCATTACAGCGAGGTTTCCGCAACTACCCCGTCTATTTCCGAAAATAATCGGGAACTGAAAGACGATATTATGGAGGGTCGCCGTGAAGAAACGGAGCGAAAAACCCGGGAACTTTTAAAAAGCCAGGATGCCCTCTCTATCATTGACGGGCAATTTATCCCCGCCCTGGATGCGGTAGGAGAACGCTACGAAAAAGGCGAACTTTTTCTGCCCCAGTTAATTCAAGCAGCGGAAGCCGTTTCCTGTGGATTTACGGTATTGAAAGAATCTATGCCCCAAGGCAGTATGGATAAAGGCACGATTTTACTGGCAACTGTGGTGGGGGACATTCACGATATCGGCAAAAACATTGCCAAAATGCTTTTAGAAAATTACGGCTATCGGGTGATTGATTTAGGGAAAGATGTTCCCATTGAAACGGTGGTAAAAACCGCTTTGGAAACCAAGGTAAAACTCATTGGTTTATCTGCCCTGATGACCACCACGGTTACCGGAATGAAAGATACCATCAACGCCCTGAAAGATGCCGGTTGCACCGCAGAAATTATGGTAGGCGGTGCGGTACTGAACGAAGAATATGTGAAGTTTGTGGGTGCTGACCACTATGCACCGGATGCCCGTGCCGACGTGTTGATTGCCAACCGCATTTTCGGGAAAGAGGACTAGATTATGAAAGAATTTCTCATAGGTCCCAACGACAAGGACCAGCGTTTGGACCGGTTTTTATCCAAAGTGATGCCAAATGCCGGGCAAGGTATGATTTATAAATCTCTGCGAAAAAAACGCGTTAAGGTAAACGGCAAACGGATTACCGACGGTAGTCTGCGCATTTGTGAAGGGGACCGTCTGGAAATCTATTGCAATGACGAATGTTTCAAAAATGCAACCTTATCGGTTGCTACCCCTATCTTCCAACACACCCTGCACGTCATTTATGAAGATAACCATATTATCGTGATGAATAAACCCTCCGGGCTTCCCTCTCAGGGAGATGCAGGCCAGGATTCCTTAGAGGCAGAGATGCGGGATTATCTCATCCAAAAAGGTGATTATCAGCCGGAAAAAGAACACTCCTTTCTGCCCTCCCTTTGCCACCGGATTGACCGGAACACTTCCGGTCTAGTGATCGGTGCCAAAGACGCGGAAAGCCTTAGAATTATGAACGAAAAAATCAAAAATCGGGAAGTGAGAAAATTCTACCTTTGCGAAACAGAGGGAACACCAACCCCCGAGACCGGAGAAATCCGGGGATGGTTAAAAAAAGATGAGAAACATCAGCGGATGGTTTTTTCTAATACAAAACTCCCCGGCAGTCTTACCTGCCATACCCGATACCGGGTTTTAAAACCCGGGAAAACTGCCCTGGTAGAAGCAGAATTATTCACCGGACGCACCCACCAGATAAGGGTCGGCTTTGCCCACCTTGGCTATCCTTTACTGGGGGACATCAAATATGGCGCAAAGAAGGATGGAAAAGGTTCTTATCAGCATTTAAACTCTTACCGGCTTTTCTTTGATTTTACCACAGACAGCGGTTGCCTTTCTTATTTAAAAGGCAAGGAAATTACGCTATAACGGAGGTCTTTATGGATACGATACTTTTTGATATGGATGGGGTTTTAATCCATTCAGAACCGGTTACCATCAAAGCGGCAACCCGGGCTCTTGCCGAGGTAGGCATTACCGCAACCAGGGAATTTTTTGAGCCGTTTTTAGGTGCCGGAGAAGAATTTTTCATTATTGGACCTTGCAAGGATGCGGGTATTCCGGAAAAGACGGAAGCCGTCCTTGCGGCTATGTACCAAAACTTTGAAGATGCCGTCTATCAGGAGTTAAACGTCTTCCCCTATGCGGCAGAAACCATCAAAGAACTTCACCAAAAAGGATATACCGTCGCCTTGGTCAGCAGTTCTGCAAGAAAGAAACTTTTGGTTTCTTTGGATGCGGCAAAAATTCCCGCAGACTGTTTTGACCTGATTTTATCCGGTAGCGATGTGACCAAAAAGAAGCCGGATCCGGAACCTTATTTAAAGGCTGCAGAAAAATTGGGGAAATCCCCCACCGACTGCCTTGTCATTGAGGATGCCTTAAACGGCATTCAATCTGCCAAAACCGCAGGCATGTGTTGCGCCGCCGTTACAACCTCTTTCCCGGAAGACGCTCTTTTGGATGCCGGGGCAGATATGATTTTAAAAGGTCTTGACGATATTTTAAACGTTATCAATTTGTAGGGGAGGGATTGATTCCCTCCCGATGCGGAATGCATCAATGCATTCCCTACGTTGCCATTCGTATAGACCATTTATCTAAATAAAGAGGGTGAAACCATGCTTCAATTTATTCTTGGACCAGCAGGAACCAAAAAAACACAGCACATCTACCGGGAACTGCAAGAGCGGCTAAATACCGGTCTTGTTTCCTGGATTTTGGTACCGGAACAATTCTCCTTATATACTGAAAAGGAGATCCTTGCCCGGTTTGGTTTGCCTGCCCAAAAACAGATTAAGGTTTTAAGTTTTGCCCGTCTTTGTAATTTGGTACTTCATCAGTTAGGCCCTCTTAGAATGCAATATATGGACGGAGCAGGCAAACATATGGTAGTGCATCAGGCGTTACACCTTTGTGAAAACAAACTGGTCTGTTTAAAACGAAACATCCGGCAAAAAGGATTTACCAAGATTTTGGCAGATACTTTTTCCGAATGTAAACGCTACGGGGTAACGCCGCAACTTTTACAATTTGCCGCAGAACACACCCAGCAGCCGGAACTTTCTGCCAAGTTGGAGGAAACCTCCCTTCTTTTAGAAACCTATAATAATTTTATCCAAAAGCACCACGCTGATGCAGAGGACAACCTGCCCTTAATCACCCCTAAATTAAAGAATTGTAACCTTCTGTCCGGGAAACTTTTTGTTCTGCACTTTCGGTCTTTTACTCCGGTGGAACACCGGGCATTGGGAGAACTGATGGACAGGATGGACATCACCTTTTCCTTTGATTACAGCAAAAGCCCCTGCTATGGAGGTATTTTTTCTCCGGTAGAGGCAACGATGCGGCGGATTCAAAAAACCGCCCAAGAAAGCGAAATTAGCGAAACGCCTGCCGTCATTATTCCGGAAAGCGAAGCAGATTTTTCCCTTTCTTATCTTGCAAAGCATTACTTTGATTTTCGGTCAAAGGCTTATGACGGAAATCAGGAAGCGGTTGCAATTTGGGAAGTGCAAAACCGTTATCGGGAAATCGAAGCATCTGCGGACTTGATTTTACGGCTATGCCGGACAAAAGGATATCGCTTCCGGGACTTTTTGATTTTATCAAGAGAAGTTTCTCCTTATTCCCGAATTCTGCCGGCAGTTTTTAAAAGCCGGGGCATTCCTGTCTTTTTAGACGCCCGGCAAAACATTATCGCCACACCTTTGATGCGTTTTCTTTCCGGCATTTTGGAAATTTTGGCTTATGGTCATTCCTACGAAAGGATTATGGCCATCGCCCGGTCAGAAATCTATTCCATCCCCCGGGAAGAAGTTGATCAACTGGAAAACTATATTTTGGCAGCCGCCCCCTCCCACGCTATGTGGCAGGAGGAAATCTGGGATTACCAACCGGGACATTGCCGTTTTGATTTAGAACAAATCAATCAAACAAAGAACACCTTGCTTTCCGGCGTCAATCAAATAGAACGTGACATTTCCGGCAGAAAAACCGGTGGCCACATTGCTACCGCTATCTTAAACTGGATGAAGGAAAGTGACCTTCCTGCAAGGATAACCGCTCTTGCCGAAGATGCTCTGGCGCATCACAACCCGGACCTTTCTGAGGAATATCAACAAGTATGGAATTTTACCTTATCCATACTTTCTCAACTTGCCGCCATCATGCAGGATACTCCTATGACCTATCAGCAATTTGCAGAACTTTTTCAGGAGACCTGCGGCGGAAGTGAAATCGGACGGCTTCCCCAGACCTTGGATTCTGTCACGTTTAGCCAGATAGATCGGTTCCGCAGCAGTGGCGCCAAAGTCGTTTTGGTTTTGGATTTGAACGAGGGTGTTTTCCCCAAAGGTTATAACAGCGAAGGCTTTTTCTCTGACAACGAACGTCATCTCTTACAAAACTTAGGGATAGAACTGGCGCCCGGTATGGAGCAAAGACGTCGGGAAGAACAACTTCTTCTCTACGCAGTCCTTTCTGCACCCCGGGAAAAACTTTTTTTCTTCCGTGGTGTAGAAGATAACACCGGCAGTCCTTTGCAACCCTCCGGCATTTTAAAAAGGGTAAGGGAACTGCTTCCCCAAATCCAAACCACCAATCCCGACACCTGCGGGGACCCCTTAGCCGGAGCAGAAAGTCCTTCTGCCGGTTTCTCTTTGTTGGCAACCGCATTGGCAGATTGTGACGGTGAACCTGATTTATTAGATAAGCCCCTTTTGGAGTTATACCATTGGTTCCGGAAAAACCCCAAATACCAAGACACCTTAGCCCATTTAGAAGAGACCATCTTCTCTCTGCCACCGGATAAACTTTCCAAAGAAGTTGCAACGGCACTTTATGGGGCACCTTTGATGCTTAGCGCCTCTCAACTGGAAACCTATAACAGTTGTGCTTTCCGCTACTTTTTGACCTATGGCCTTCTTCTTAGAGAACGGGAACTGGCCGGTATGGAACCCCGTAGTATGGGTAATATCCAACACGCTGCCCTGTACCGATATTTTACTGATTTGAAAAAAGCCGGTACAGATTTTACAGAAATAAAAAAAGAAGACTGTATGAATACCATTGCCAAAGCCGTAGAGATGGAAGCCAAGGAAAACAGCAGTCTGCTTTACGAAACGTCTGCCTACTACAAATATATTGTTCTTAGGATGAAAGAGATTGCGGCACGTACTGCCTGGGAAGTGGTAAAGTTCTATCAATCCAGCCGGTTCCGCCCTTATGGTTTTGAAGTAAAAATCGGTGTGGGAGAAAAAATTCCTGCCCTTTCGGTGAAAGCACCGGACGGGAACGAAATTGCCAAAATCAGGGGGATGATTGACCGGGCAGACACAACCCAGCACAACGGGAAAACTTTGGTCAGCATTGTGGATTATAAATCCTCTGCCAAAGATTTGGATATCACCCTGACAAAAGACGGTATTACCCTGCAACCCCTTTTATATTCCGGTGCTCTTTGTAATAGTATGGAAAATGCCACCCCTGCGGCAATGTTCTATCTCCAGATGAACGACCCCATTTTGGCAGAAAGCGAAGTCAAAAACGACTTAGAGGGCGCTTTGGATACAAAGATGAAGCCCAAAGGTTGGCTGGTAGATGACCCGGACATTATCGGCGCTTATACCACCGATGGACAAGACCGTTTTATTCCCAAAGAAAAAACCACACTGGTCACGCCGGAGGAATTAAAAGACCGCATCCGTGTCGCCAACCAAAAAATTCAGGAATCCGCCATGGGCATCGCCGAGGGTGACATTGGCGCCAATCCCTATCAGACTTATAAGCACGATGCTTGTGAATACTGTGAGTACCATGGCATCTGCCAAAGAGAATAATAAAAATAAAGCCTTGTTTCAACAAGGCTTATTTTTTATTATATTGGGTACTTTATATATAAAGAAAGGAGCTGGCACTTTGAATCAAATAACATCAAAAACAATTGACCTTTTTGAGCAACATCTAAAATACGAAGAAAAGGCACCTGTTACAATTAGCAAGTATATCAACGACATTCGTACTTTTAAAGAATGGCTCAAT
Organism: Ructibacterium sp.; assembly: GCA_045544295.1. GTDB lineage: Bacteria > Bacillota > Clostridia > Monoglobales > Monoglobaceae > Ructibacterium. Next base: position 14,740 of record JAZPYU010000147.1, read on the forward strand.
GGCCGATTGCTTTCCAAAGAATTAGTTTTAGAATATAAGAAAGAATTGCTAACTCATTATGCTCCTACAAGCACAAATTCTATTCTTTCTTCTCTAAATAGTTTTTTTAGTTTTTATAAATGTTACGAGTTAAAAACAAAAACAATCAAAATACAGAGACAACTTTTTTCTTTAAAAGAAAAGGAACTAAGTCGAAACGACTATGAACGGTTATTGCTCGCAGCAAAAGCGCAAAACAACGACCAACTCTTTTACCTTATGCAAACTATCGCCTCCACTGGAATTAGAGTTTCCGAACTCTGCTTTATCACCGTAAAGGCAGTGAATAAAAAAGAGGCTGAAATTTATTGTAAAGGAAAATTCCGACTTATCATTCTGCCAAACTCTCTATGTAAAATGCTGAAGTATTATATTAAAAAACATCACATTAAAAGCGGTCCTATTTTTGTCACCAAAACAGGTGCTCCTCTTCATCGCTCTAACATTTGGAAAATGATGCGTTCCTTATGTTCCTTTGCAGGCGTCGCAAAAGAAAAAGTCTTCCCCCATAATCTTAGGCATCTTTTTGCTAGAATTTTTTATTCAATGCAAAAAGATATTGTCCGTCTTGCGGATATTCTTGGACATTCTAATATAAATACCACCCGCATCTATACCATGGAATCACCCAACATTCATAGACAACAACTAGAAAGGTTAAATTTTATTTATATGCCAACATAAAAAAACAACATAATGAGAATTATGTTGTTCGCTTTTCACATAAATACTTAAGTTGTGTTGAGGGTACCATATGAAATCGCGAGAGAGTCATTATGAAAAAATTGTTCGCTTTGCCTTTTTTATTTTAATAATTATACTAACCTGCTGGTTTAATAAAACTTTTGAAAGCGCAAAAGTTTTTGCTTACGTTATTTTAATTCTTAATATCATATCAGCTTATAAAGTCAGGAAGCATTGGGGGCTTTTTATCATTTATGCCTTTTTGGCTTATTGTAACTATAGTATTTTTGCGGCAAACTATTTCTTTTGGATTCCAAATTCCTTTTTTACTCGTTGGGGCCAAGATCCTGTCTCGATTACCGGAATTAATATTCTCTTTTTCTTTACTCTCTTCCTCTCTTTTTTTCTTCCTAATACAAAAGAGAATAATAAGTTAAATTTTGTGGAAACAAGCCGTTACAACGTACTACTTTCTTGCGTCCTTTTTATCATATTAGTTTTCATTTTTTTCTTTGAATTCACTGCTCCGTCTTCCTCTGGTGGAAGAGGCGAAGCTACGCCACTTTATGAATATTCAATTATTTTTTTCATTCTAGGATTCTATTATGCCAAAAAAGGTTTTGCACGCAAACTTTTATCCTTACTTTTGTTTGCCTTTGCTATCCAAAATCTTATCTATGGTGGACGTTCTACAGCCATTCAATTAACCATTTGTTGGTTTCTCATTTTCTATAGCGATAAAATTTCTATCCGAAAATGTATTCCTATTATTATCCTAATGTTAGTTATTTACACCGCGGTCGGCTCTATGCGTGCCAACGTTTCTTTTGATTGGGAAAATCTTTCTAGAACAGCAAGAGGATTATGGAGAAAAAAGGGTACTTTTGATACCGCTTACTCGGCTTACTATACTTCTTTAACCTTCGTTAAAGTTGCTGATTTTGTTTCCATCGGCAAACGCTTCGAACTGTTTAAAAATTTTATCCTTTCTATATTCTTAGGCGGGACAGCGGTCCCATCATCCAATCTAGCTCAATATACTATCTCATATTACTATCATTGTTATGGTGGCATTTTACCTTTTTTTGCATATTTTTACGGTGGCTATATAGGTATTTGGGGCTTCTCTCTTTATCTGTCTTTTCTAAT
>JAZPYU010000148.1:0-1735 GCA_045544295.1 Ructibacterium sp.
AAACCGACCTCCCAATTGTTAGATTTTTGGTCTAACTTTTGGGGGTCGGCTCATTTTCCACTCGGTTTTTTTAATGCACTCTGCATTTTCAATTTAGCCCCGTAGGGGAGGGTCTCTGTGCCCTCCCGTTGCTGTAACGAAAACCTCTGCGGTAGGGGATGGAACCCCTCCACTACGAAGTTGATGAGGAAAATAATTAAAAAAAGGGGAAGATAGTGCAACAATTTTAAAGTGTTTTATGTTATATTTTATGGAGTAGATTTGTGTAGAAAGTTATCTTTGGTTATAAAAAGTCATAGATTAGGGCGTTTGGTCATGATTTTAAGATTGACTTTGTTTTGTTTATATGATATAATGATTTCAACGAAGTTGAAATCAATGAATTGCCTTGCGGCATGAATTGAAATCAGAGATTTCATAAATTGAGCCTTGCGGGTCATGAATGCACATTTGGTGCATATAAAAACTTTTTTTGTAACTAATTTTTTCCTGATATCCAATGGGGTATCTTAAGATAACTATTTTCTATAAGGAGGAAGTATGATGAACATGAGAAAAATTGCAGGACTTTTAGTTGTTATGATGGTGCTGAGTATGATGCCAATCATTCCCGGTACTGTAATGGCAACCACAACCTACACAGAGGACACGGTGTTAGATGGTGCAATCTTGACTAGAACGGTTAACTTTGCTGAATATGACACCGCCGATGACTATACACCCACTGCTGGTCCAATGGCAAATACTAAACTAATAAGCTATGCCGGTGCAGACTTGTATCGCTTATATGAAGGTGAAGGCGGATATTCTAAAGTTACTAAACAGATTCGCGCCACTAATACCGGTCCCTTCGTTCGTAAATTGGTTGATAGGACTGATGGTGATGGTTATGATTTGAGCGCTACTACCAGAAAGAATTGTCTTGAAATTACCGAGGAAGGTCTTGTAATGCGTAATGGTAACAAACCAAGTAGTTCTTCGGTGGACAAAACAGGTATTTCAGCCGGTTATGATAACGAGTACGTGAACAACGGTTGGGTATGGGATGATACCCACACAAATGAAGCGTACCATTTAGCCGATGGCAAACTGAATCCGGATATGGGCACTGGCGGCGCAATTAAGTTGACTGTAAACTTTAAAACCGCATTGGCTTCCAAAATTCAAGTGCGGATAAGTGATGGTGCAAACGGTGATGATGCTGCCGGTAGCGGTTTTGAAGTAGGTACTGCCGGTTTCTCTGCCTCTAATGCTGACGGATGGGAAGCATACAGCACCCCCACCATCAATGCAGAGACTTGGTATGATATCTTGGTTAAGAACAACAATAACCGTTACACTATCTATATCAAAGAAAAGAATAACGGTGCTTTCACTAAGGTAGCGGCTTATACTGCTAAGACCAGTGCAGTTACCTCCAATAAAAAATTGAGTATTCTTACTGTAAAGGGTGATGCACCCACTATTCCTTCTAAAAAAGTTAAATTTAATGTCAACGGCAGTACAGACTATCAGTATGGCAATAATAACCTTCGCCACTACAGGGCAGAAGATGTTGTAGACGTGAAGGCAGGCGATACCTTTAAGGGAAAGACTGTTGTAGCGGTTGAAGATGGCGGAAATTTGGTGCCTCATGGTGAAACCATCATCGAGAGCCTTGCTACCTATGTAGGTAGTGCAACTGCAACACCTACCGCAACTGCAACACCTACTGCAACCGCAACACCTACTGCAA
>JAZPYU010000149.1:0-2126 GCA_045544295.1 Ructibacterium sp.
CCTACAGGAAATGCGGAGCGTTTCTACCAAAATGTTACGCCGTCCCTTACGATAGCGGAAATGAAATGTAGGGTATGGATTTATCCATACCGGTCTTTAATACAAAGACTATGCGGAATGCATCAATGCATTCCCTAGGATGTGGTTCATGCCCATAAAAATCAGACAGCCCAAAAGAAATATTGGGTGATGGTTTCGGGGGATTCTTTTTGCTGATGTTCTACCCACCATCGCACGGTTTCTACAAAGGTAGAGGCAATATGATGAACCCAAAATTCCTCCGGTAGTGCCGGAGGTTTTCTTTCTGTAAAAACAGAGAGTTGGTCTTGTGCCAGTTGGGTCAGGTTTCGCTTAAAATAGTGGAGAAAGAGTTCGTTATTCTGACTGGACAGTAAATCTAAAATGTGATTATCATTGGTTTGCAAATGTTGAAACAAATGGAGAAAGGCAGAAGCCGGAGCGTCACAATCAAAAAGGTGCCCGTGGTTATCGGTTTCCCCTCTCGCTGATTCAAAAATGTGGTCAAAAAGTTCCTGACAGAGTTCTTTCAGCAAAAAATCCTTGGTTTCAAAATGTGCGTAAAAGGTTGCTCTTCCAATGTCTGCCCGCTCAATAATGTCTCCTACCGTGATCTGATGATAATTTTTTTCCGATAGAAGTTCGGTAAATGCCCTGAAAATTGCTTTTCTGCTTTTCTTTTGCCGTCTATCCATAATTCCCTCCATACAGTTTTCCTGTTTTGTTCCATAACGAACAAGAGTGAAAAAACATCTGTTGCATATTTGACATAGAATACATATAATATTATCGAACAAGTTGTTTGGTAATGAATAAATTGTAGCATAAATTGAATCTAAAATCAAGGAGCGCTGATATGAAAACGGAGAAAAATATTTTCATTGCATTTCTTTTGAATGTTGCCTTTTGTGTCTTTGAGTTTTTCGGGGGCATCCTGACCGGAAGTGTAGCCATTATATCCGATGCCATACATGACCTTGGTGATGCCATCAGCATCGGGGCATCTTTTTTTCTGGAGAAAAAAAGCAAGAAGCAACCGGATGATTTGTATACTTATGGATATGCCCGGTATTCAGTCTTTGGCGGACTGATTACCACGGTCATTTTGTTTGTGGGGTCTTTGATTGTCATTTATAATGCTATTGGAAGACTGATAAACCCTGCCCCAATCCATTATGACGGGATGATAGGAATTGCGGTAGTCGGCACGCTGGTCAATGCAGGAGCGGCATTTTTCACCCGGGAGGGCGAGTCCATCAATCAAAAGGCGGTTAACCTTCATATGTTGGAGGACGTGTTAGGCTGGCTTGTGGTATTGTTGGGCGCTATCCTAATGCGATTTACGGATTTTGCAATGATAGACCCTTTGATGTCTGTTGGTGTGGCGGCATTTATTCTTGTGAATGCTTGGCATAACTTGAAAGACGTTCTTGACCTTTTTTTGGAAAAAACGCCTGCCGGCATTAGCGTTCCGGAAATCAGCGAAAAGATTATGAAGATAGAGAACGTGTTGGACGTACATCATCTGCATTTATGGAGCATTGATGGGAAGAATATTTATGCCACCATGCATATTGTTACCGATGACAATCCTCACAACATCAAAGAGAAAATTCGGGAAGAAATGAAGAAGGTGGGGATAGGACATATTACCTTAGAGTTAGAAACCAAAGAAGAGTATTGTCATTTGGAACAATGTTTGATAGAGGAAGATACGATTGGTGGGCATCGTCATTATCACAACCATCATTAACGTGTAAAAGAACAGTCATCGCAGGATGACTGTTCTTTGTTTTTATGAGGCATCGCCAATGGCGATATGATGTTATGCTCTGCATAATGATGTTGCGCCCTTCGGTCGCAATGATGTAATGTTTGCCGTAAAATGTGGCGAAGCCACACATCATTAGGCGAAGCCGACATCATTAGTGCAACGGCATCATTTGCCGAAGGCAAACATCATTGAAAAAAGCACTTCCTAGGAAGTGCTTTTTCTGGGTGCAGGGGAGGGATTTGAACCCCCGACCTCCGGATTATGAATTTATATCGCAAATTTTTGAATATTTCAATGATGTATCGCCAATGGCGATATGATGTTATGCTCTGCA
>JAZPYU010000150.1:0-4661 GCA_045544295.1 Ructibacterium sp.
AGCACCGTGAATCCCCTCCGCCGTAGCGGAATGGAAGCATTAACCAAGGCGATTACCGATGGTGGAAAGTGGGACTATCATTTTTCACCGATGGTGATAAACAAAGAAAAGAAAAAAGTACCGATGCAATTTACCGCATCAGTCTATACCAAGGAACAATATGAACTCGTAAAAACATATTCCTTTGCAAAAATCGATGTTCCTTTATGGATGATAGCAAAAAATCCGGAAGAATTTTTGCCGGAAAAAGATAGAGTTTTGTTAAACCCATCTGTCATTTTACCGGATAGTAAGATAACAGAAACCAAAAAAATATTAGAAAAACTTTCCAAGATGGGTTTTTCACATCTTCGTGCAGAGAATATAGGTAATTTTCAAGAAAGGGAGAAATTTCGGCTTTGGGGTGGTCATCGTTTAAACTTAGCCAATCATTTGGCGCTTCAAACGGTGGAAGACCTTGGTTTGGATGTGGCTTGCCTTTCGGCGGAATTAAACCTTGCGCAGATTCGGGATTTGCAAGGGGAAATTCCTACCGAAGTATTTGGTTACGGTCATCTTCCCTTGATGATTACTGAAAATTGTATGCTAAAAAATGTGGGAGACTGCTCTTGTAGCGGCGTTGGAAAAATTTATGACCGCAAAGGAATGACCTTTCCTGTCATCAAAGACGGTGATGTATGCCGAAGTATTCTATTAAACGGCGTTCCCTTGTATATGGGTGATAAATTAGAAGAACTGATCAAAAGCGGTGTGGCTTATTGTAGACTGTTCTTTACCATAGAAGATGAAAAACAGTGTAGAAAAATTTGTGACAGTTTCTTTTCCGGCGGTGATTTTACCGGAGAATATACCAGACTTCATTACTACAAAGGAGTGAAATAAGATGCAGGTAAAAATTCAATATCTGAATGATACCATTCCAAAACCGGAGTATGCCACCTGTGGCAGTGCCGGTATGGATTTATCCGCATCCTTACAAGAACCGGTGACGGTCAATCCGGGCGAACGTGCCCTGATTCCCACCGGTGTTGCTATGGGAATACCTGTCGGCTATGGCGGTTTTGTTTTTCCCCGTTCCGGACTTTCTTACAAGAAAGGAATCAGTATGTGCAACTGTGTAGGCGTGATTGACAGCGATTACACCGGAGAGATTAAGGTGGCAGTCCACAATATTTCTAAGGAAGCCTATACCATCCATCCGGGTGACAGAATTGCCCAACTGGTATTTTTGCCGGTTGCACAGGCAGAGTTGATTGCCTGCGAAACATTAGACGAAACAGAGCGGGGGAGCGGTGGCTTTGGTTCCACCGGGAGATAATAGGATGAGAGAAATTGTTTTAGCATCTCAATCCCCCAGACGGCGGGAACTGCTTGGACGGCTGTTGCTGGACTTTAAGGTAATGGTTGACGATGCAGAAGAGGTTAGAATTCCTGATGAAAAGCCGGAAGATATGGTACAGCGTCTTGCTTTGATGAAAGCCCAAAATGTGGCGGAAAAAAGCGGTAGCCAAGGCTTGGTGATAGGTGCTGATACGGTAGTAACTTTTGATGGCAACGTATTGGGAAAGCCCAAGGATGAAGAAGAGGCTTTTTCTATGTTGTCTCAGTTATCCGGCAGAGAACACACGGTCTTTACCGGAGTTGCCGTTGTCTGTGGCGAAACGGGGAAAACGAAGACTATGGTCGAAGGGACTAAGGTGCGGTTCCGGAATTTGAAAGAAGAAGAAATCCGTGCCTATATTGCAACGGGTGAGCCGATGGATAAAGCCGGTGCTTATGGAATTCAGGATTTGGGCGCGTTGCTCATTTCTGGCATTTGCGGAGATTATTTTAATGTAGTAGGTCTGCCCCTTTGCAGATTGGGTATACTTTTAAAAGAAGAATTTTCCATTGATTTTTTAATGAAATAGGGAGGTTTCCTATGGATATCGGAATTGATTTAGGTACAGCCAATACTCTGATTTATGAGAAAAAACAGGGGATTATTTTAAATGAACCATCCATTACGGTGAAAAACAAGAAAAGCCGTCAGTATGTGGCGATTGGTTTAGAGGCCAGCGATATGCTGGGAAGAACGCCGGAAGGATGTCTGGTGGTACGCCCTGTCCGTCACGGTGTCATTACCGGATTTCACGGTACCGTTGCGATGTTACGGCATTTTATCAGAAAAACCGTGGAGAATAACTTTTTCCGGGTTCGTACCGTGATTTGTGTTCCTTGCGGTATTACGGAAGTGGAACGCCGTGCGGTGACAGAGGCTGCAAGGTCTGCCGGTGCCAAGGAAATCTTTTTGGTGGAACAACCTTTGGCTGCGGCGATTGGCTGTGGCGTTTCCGTTGGGGAACCCAAAGGAAGTATGATTGTCAATGTGGGCGCCGGTGTTACAGAGGTTGCAGTAATCTCTTTGGGTGGTATTGTGGTTTCTCATACCATCCGTACTGCCGGAGAATCTTTTGATAATGCTATTGTGCAGTATGTGAAACGGAAACAAAATATGTCCATTGGTGATGTGACAGCGGAACAGATCAAGTGCAGTATTGGCTCTGTTTATCCTAACAAAGAAGTAGAACGCGCAGAGATGAAAGGCAGAGATTTACTGTCCGGTCTTCCCAAAACGGCAATTATTACCTCATCTGAGGTGCGGGAAGCCTTGCAAGAACCTGCGGAAGAAATTGTAGATGCCATTAAAATTACCTTGGAAAAGACTCCGCCGGAATTGGCGTCGGATATTGTAGAAAGCGGTATTGTTTTAGCCGGTGGTGGTGCAAAACTCAAAGGACTTGGCAAGTTTATCAATGTTAGTGTAGACATTCCGGTCTATATTGCAGAAGAACCGATGGAATGTGTTGCCGTTGGTGCAGGTAAATTTTTGGATTTTAAAAATGAGATGGGACAGAAACAGAGAAAGGTTTTTTAGCAGATTGTTTGGATAGTGAGGGTTAGGCGTGAGAAATTTTTGGGATCGTAAAACAACAATTTTCTTGATAGTGGTAACTTTGGTTGCAGCGTTACTGATTGGTATTTTCAGCGCGTTGGCTTCCGGCGATCAAGCAGGAATGGCAGAAAACGTGGTTGGTACTGTGGCTGAACCGGGTCAGATGGCGGTAACAGCAACAGGAAACTGGTTTACCAATCTTTTTAGTTTTGGCAGTAAAGCATTGCGGGAAGAAATTGAGGTTTTAAAACAAAAGAATATTGAAATGGTTAAAAAACCTTTTTCGATGGGTGTTAGAATTGAGCATTTGCAGGCCGATATAAACAAGGCTCTTTATGGAGATTTTGCCGAGCATAAGGCGTTAGGTGCGGCTGATTATAAATTGGCAGTACATCTTAAAAACGGCAGAGGTGTATATACCTTTTGTATGTGTCCGGGTGGCGAGGTTATAAACGCCTCGAGTGAAGAGGGCGGTCTTGCAGTCAACGGAATGAGCGAGAGTCGACGCGACGGTAAAAACGCTAACAGTGCGGTGTTGGTGTCGGTTGAGCCTGAGGATTTTTCCGAAGATGACGTTTTAGCAGGCTGCTATTTTCAGCGTGAAATTGAAAGAGCGGCTTATAATATGGGCGGCGGTGCGGTACCCGTTACTACTGTCGGCGAATTTCTTTTCGGTCAAAGTGGTGACAGTAAGGTTGTGCCTACCGTTAAGCCTAACTGCATAAAGGCGGATTTTAGTAAAATTTTCCCCGAATTTATAACCGACAGTTTAAAAGAAGGAATTTTAGAATTTGATAAAAAAATAAAAGGCTTTGCCGATAAGTCGGCTGTACTTACAGCACCCGAAACCAGAAGCTCGTCGCCTATTAGAATATTAAGAACAGAAAACTACCAAAGTAAAACTTACGGCGGACTTTACCCCACAGGTGAGGGTGCAGGGTATGCCGGTGGTATTATGTCGGCGGCGGTAGACGGTATTCGTGTTGCCGAAGCGGTGATATCTAAAATTACGGAGGAGAATATATGAAAAAGCTTTTGTATTTACTTTTAATAGTCAAACTTTTTTCGGTTGTATATACCTTTTTCTCGGTACTTGGTACAGATTTAGGACTTGCTATAATAACCTTAGCATTAGGAGTTTTAGAACTAGCACTTATTATAACAGTTATCAGAAACACCGATAACATAGACCGGCTTTTTGAAACGGTTGACCGTATAAAATATACTATGTCACCAAAAGCTAAAAGTGAGACAAAAAGTAATTCTGTCAAACCTCATATTCCTAAAAAAGTCGAGGTTGCACGCGGAGAATGGGATTGTGTAAAATGTGGAACAATAAACAAAACGGGAACATCACATTGCTCTAACTGTAACGCAGAATACTCGGCGTGGACTAATCCTACTTTGAGTCCCTATACGGAAAAGAAGTACAGTAAATGGATAAAGTGATTTTTAAAAGAGCAATCCTATATTTTTAGATGGTATTTTGCATAAAATTTTGGCTTTATTATAGTTTAATGTTCATAAACATACCAAAAATTCTATAATACCCCAAAAAATCGTTAAATTTATGACAAAATGACTTGCAAAAAATCAGCTTTTGGGTTAAAATAATATACAGAAAATTATTAGGAGGTTTTTCCAATGGTTAAAGTTGCTATTAATGGTTTTGGCCGTATTGGCCGTCTCGCATTCCGTCAGATGTTCGGTGCAGAGGGTTATGAAG
>JAZPYU010000151.1:0-16632 GCA_045544295.1 Ructibacterium sp.
GACATGGCTACGATCCGACTTACTCCTATGTTTATACAAGAGAAAATGCAAACCAAAGTGATAGAAGAATATGACGTTGCGGTCTGCGGTGGCGGTTTTGCAGGAATTTCTGCGGCACTTGCGGCGGCAAGACAGGGGAAAAAGGTGATTCTTTTTGAACGTCAGTTTATGCTGGGCGGTCTTGGTACTGCGGGACTGGTTACCATCTATCTGCCCCTTTGTGACGGATATGGGCATCAGGTATCTTATGGTATTGCAGAAGAACTTTTGCGGCTTTCCATCAGTCACGGTGCGGAGGATAGATACCCTGATAACTGGTTGAACGGCGTAGGTTCTAAAACCGAGCAAGATAAGCGGTTTGAGGTCCAGTATAATCCTCAACTTTTTGCTATTCTTGCAGAAAAGTTGTTGTTGGATGAGGGCGTTACTATTTTGTATGGCACCTATGTGGTTCAGGTAGAGCAAGAGGGGGATAAGATTACCCACTTGATTACCGAGAATAAGTCTGGCAGACTTGCCTATAAGGTACAATCTGTGGTAGATGCTACCGGTGATTGTGATATTGCAAAGTTTGCAGAGGCGCCTACCGATACCTTTCAGCAAGGGAATATTCTTGCGGCGTGGTATTACTTTTTGGGCAAAGATGGATATCAGTTAAATATGTTGGGTTTTTGCGATATCCCCGATGAAGAAAAGACGGAAACCACCAATGTGAAACCCTTGGTCAACCGGAGATTTACCGGTCTTGACGGAAAAGAAATTTCGGAACAAACCTGTCTTTCTCATCAATCTACTTACAATGATATGATGAAAAGACGGAAAGAGGATCCATCCTTATTCCCTGTTACCTTGGCTACCATTCCACAACTGAGAATGACCAGAAAGATTGTAGGGGAATATGAACTTTCCAGCCATGAAATGCACACCTATTTTGAGGACTCTATCGGTATGGTATCCGATTGGAGAAAGCGTGGACCCATCTATGAAGTGCCTTTTAGAACTCTTTACAGCAGTAAGGTAAAGAACTTAATCTGTGCCGGAAGATGTACTTCTGTGAGCCAGAGTATGTGGGATATTATGCGGGTAATACCTTGTTGTGCTGTCACCGGTGAAGCGGCAGGTGCTGCGGCGGCAATGACTGATGATTTTTCTGCTTTGGATGTGAAAGAACTGCAAAAAGTATTGCAGAAAAACGGCGTAGTTCTTCACGAAAGTGAAATTTTATAATAGTCTAAAAAGTCTTTCCCAAGTGGGTTTTCACCTATGGGAAAAACTTTTTTTAATTGGAAAAAATATTTCAAAAAAAGTTGCACTTTCTGAAAAACTGTGATATAATGAACTGATTTATAGTTGATAAACAAAAGAGGGATTACCAATGTTAAAAAGTATGACCGGTTTTGGCCGGTGTGAAGAAGTTTTGGAGGGGTTTTCCGTTTCCCTGCAAATCAAATCCGTAAACCATCGTTATAGTGATTTTACCATTAAAACGCCAAGACGTTACAGTTTTTTGGAGGAACCGCTCCGTGCTCTTGCTATGAACAGTATCGCAAGAGGTAAGGTAGAGATTTTACTCAGCCTGGAAAAGGAGAATTCCGGCGATACCACCGTCGTGTTAGATGAGGCGGCGGCAGAGGGATATATCAACGCCCTCCGCGGTTTAAAAAAATATCGTTTAAAAGATGATTTAAAGTTATCTTCTATGGTTGCTTTTCACGATATTTTCCGCACCAAGCAGGAAGCGGTGGATGAAGAACTTCTTTTAAAAATTGTAACCGAGGCTTTCCAAAAGGCATTGAAGGAATTCATTACCATGCGTGAAGCAGAGGGTCAGCGGTTGTTAAATAGCTTAAAAGAACATTTAGATGCACTTCTTTTAGAAGTGGCAGAAATTGAGAAGCATACCCCGGAGCATATTGTAGCCTATCGGGAACGGCTTCGGAACAAAATCCGTGAGGTATTAGAAGATAAGCAGATAGACGAAAGTCGTATTTTGACGGAGGCGGCTATCTTTGCAGATAAGATTGCCGTAGACGAAGAAACCGTTCGTTTAAGAAGCCACGTAAAGGCTTTCCTCAGTGCAGTAGAAACCGACAAGCCTATCGGCAAAAAGTTAGACTTTATTGTACAGGAAATGAATCGGGAATCTAACACCATTGGCTCTAAGTGTAATGACATTACCATTGCAGAACACGTGGTAGAAATGAAGTCCCTGATTGAAAAGATACGGGAACAGATTCAGAACATCGAATAATTTTTCATAGAGGTGACATTATGAAACTGATAAACGTAGGATTCAGCAATATTGTATCCGGTGACCGTGTGGTTGCCATTGTCAGCCCGGATTCTGCACCCATTAAGAGAATTGTGCAGGAATCCAAAGACAAAGGCCTTTTGATTGATGCAACCTGTGGCAGAAGAACCCGTTCTGTCATTATTACGGACAGTGACCATGTGATCCTTTCTGCCATTCAGACAGAAACCATTGCCGGCCGTGCAGAACCGAAGGATGACGAAATCAGGGAGGAACTGATTGACGATGAAGAATAAAGGCAACTTTATTGTAATATCCGGTCCATCCGGCGTGGGAAAAGGCACGGTATGCAGGGAACTTTTAAAAGATTGTGAGAATTTAGAACTCTCTGTATCAGCCACAACCCGCAAACCTCGGTGTGAGGATACCGAGGGTGTGACCTATTACTTTTTAAGTGAAGAAGAATTTGAAAAAGAAATCAAGGCAGGTTCTTTTTTAGAATGGGCCATGTATAACGGCAACTATTATGGAACGCCCCTTGGACCTATGGAAGAAAAGTTAGAAGCCGGTAAAGACGTACTTTTAGAAATTGATGTGCAGGGTGCACTCAATGTAAAAAAGAACTATCCCGGCGGTATTTACATATTTATTGCTCCCCCTGATACGGAAACCTTAAAAGAACGATTACTTGGCAGAGGGACAGAAAACCCGGAAGAAATTGCCCGGCGTGTTGCTGCGGCAGAACTGGAACTTTCCAAGCAGAATGAATATGATTACATCGTTATCAACGATGTATTGGAAGACGCTGTTCAAACAGTGAAAGATATTATCAAGACAAGGAGTGCAGAATTATGATGATTTATCCCCCCATTGCAAAATTAGTAGAAAAAACCGGTAGCCGTTACACCTTGGTAATTGAAGCGGCAAAACGTGCCCGTCAACTGGCGGAAGGTGCAGAGGCTCTTGCACAAAGCGACTGCAATAAAGAAGTTTCTGTTGCTACCAATGAAATTTACGAAGATAAGTTGGATATCTTTGTTCGTCCGGAACTGACCGCACAGGTGGTTTTGGAAGAAGAAAACACCGAAGTTTAACAGAGCGGAACTGTTGCAAAGAGGAAACTTTTTGCAACAGTTTTTTTACAGATAGAGAGATAGGGTGCGAAACTATGGTTGCAAATGTGATATTGATTGATAAAAGTCATACCCTGGACCAGACCTTTGATTATGCAATCCCCAAGGAATTAGAAGCCTTGGTGGTGGCAGGGATACGGGTTCTGGTTCCTTTTGGTGTGCGCAATACTTCCACAGAGGCACTTGTTCTCTCTGTCAAAGAGACCAGCGAGTTTCCTCATTTAAAACCCGTCATTCGGGTTCTGGATGAAAAACCCAATACCACCGATGAACTTTTGGAACTGGCTTTTTGGATGCAAAAGCGGTATCTTTGTTCTTTTCAGCAAAGTTATAAACTGATTAAGCCACCCTATCAAGGGACCCGTGTCCGTCAATGGCTGGTGGTAAAAGAAGAACCCCAAGGCAAACTGACACCCCTACAAAAGCAACTTTACGATTGTCTGATAGAGCATGATGGCCTGGCAGAACTTTCTGAATTAGAAGCGGCTCTTTCGAAACGCAGTTTAAAGACAGCGGCTTATGCCTTAAAAGATATGGGCGTTTTAGACATCAAAGAGAAGATTGATGAAAGCATCACGGTCAAATATATGCGGTGGGCACACCTTTGCTGTGATGCGGAAGAGGGTTACGCTCTGGCAGATCAACTGATAGAAAAACGTGCCACCGTACAGGGAAACTTGATTTTAACCCTTTGTGACCACGGAGATTTACCAACGGCAGAACTGATTGAGATTGCCGATGGTAATTACGGCTCCTTAAAAACCCTTTGTGAAAAAGGGATTGTTACCATTTATAAAAAACCGGTAGAGCGAAAAGCCTATCGGGAAGAAAACTATGCCCCCACCGTGGCGTATCAGCCCACGGAGGAACAGGCACCCATTATTGATTATTTAAAAAGAAATATCACCCATAATGTCCACGAGAAAATTCTTCTCTATGGCGTAACCGGGAGCGGGAAAACCGAGGTTTTCTTGCAGGCGATAGAAACCTGTATCAAAGAAGGTAAACAAGCCATTATGCTGGTGCCGGAAATCTCTTTAACCCCCCAAATGGTAGAACGATTTGTCAGCCGTTTTGGCAGTCGGGTTGCGGTGATGCATAGCGGACTTTCCCAAGGGGAACGGTTTGACCAATGGCATAAAATCCGCCGCAAGGAAGTGGATGTGGTGGTTGGCGCCAGGAGTGCCATCTTTGTTCCCTTTGAAAATATTGGAATGATTATCTTAGACGAGGAACACGAAAGCAGTTATAAATCAGAAATTGCACCCCGTTACCACGCCCGGGATATTGCCATCTATCGTGGCAGAAAGCACGGCGCCTCGGTGGTAATGGCATCGGCTACCCCGTCTGTGGAATCTTATTCCTATGCAGAAGAGGGGAAATATAAACTCTTCCGGATGGGAAAAAGATATAACGAAAACGCCCTGCCCAAAACCCGGATTGTGGATATGCGGAGTGAACTGTTTGATTATCATAATACCTCCGCTATCAGTATTCGGCTTCAGGATGAAATCCGGCATAACTTGGACCGGAAGGAAAAAACCATCCTCTTTTTAAACCGGCGTGGCTATAATACCTTTGTTTCCTGTCGGGAATGTGGATATGTACTGGAATGTCCCCATTGCAGTATTGCAATGACCTACCATAGAAAGACGGATAAACTGGTCTGCCACTACTGCGGACATTCTCAGGATAACGTATCGGTTTGTCCGGATTGTGGCTCTAAATATGTGAAGTTTTTTGGTACGGGAACCCAAAAAATTGAAGAAGAACTTCATACCCTGTTCCCGGAGGCAAGAATTTTGCGGATGGACTTTGATACCACCTCCCAAAAGGGTGGCCACGAAGCCATCTTAAATCGCTTTAAAAATGGCGAGGCAGATATCCTTTTGGGTACCCAAATGGTCACCAAAGGTCTGGATTTTCCGGATGTGACCTTGGTAGGGGTGCTGGCGGCAGATACGTCTCTTAATATTGACGATTATCGTAGCGGAGAGCGTTGTTTCTCCTTGATTACCCAGGTTTGTGGCAGAGCCGGCAGAGGTGATTTAGAGGGCAGAGCGGTAATACAGACCTATCAACCTCAAAACGCCACCATCCAATTTGCTAAGGCTCAGAATTATGAAGAATTTTATAAGAACGAAATCGTTTACCGAAAGCGGATGCAGTACCCGCCTTTTTGCGACTTTTTGTATATCTTAGTTTCCGGCGAGCAGGAAGAGGAAGTAGCCCAGGAGATAGAAAACATCCATCGGCTTTTGACCGGTACCGGAACGCCGATTCTCAAATGTATCGGCCCTGCTCCTGCACCCATTGCCAAAATCAAAAATCAATACCGGTATCGTATTTTGTGTAAAGTGGCATCGGCAGAAGATTTCTTGCCGATTTTGCAGGAAATCAGCCACGGTCATAATAACAGCCGACTGAAAAACCGTTTGGTGATTGATATCAATCCGGTGAATATGCTGTAAGTAATTTAACGTAAAAAGAGGTATATTTTTATGAGAATGAGAAAGAAAAAACATCGTGATGAGCGGATTGAAAATTGTAGTGACATTGTGGTAAAAGGTCCCTTCCCCAAAGGGGAATGGAACAAGATTTTCGGGAACGGGAATAAGATTTATCTTGAAATAGGATGCGGGAAAGGCAGATTCATCAACGAAACAGCAAAAAATAACCCCGATGTTAATTTTATTGCAATCGAGAAAAATCTGGACGTTGCACTTCTGGCTATGGAAAAGGCATGTCATGCAGGGCTTACCAATATCCGTTTTATCTGTGATAATGCGGATTTTCTGGAGGAGATTGTGGTACCCGGAGAATGTAGCAGAATTTACATCAATTTCTGTGACCCGTGGCATAAAACCAAACATGCCAAACGAAGACTGACCCATAGAAAGTATATCGAACTTTATCAAAGCCTGTTACCCCAAAAGGGAGAAATTCATTTTAAGACGGATAATCAAAAACTGTTTGAATTTTCCTTAAATGAATTTTGTGATATGAATATCAAACTTCAAAATATTTCTTTTGATTTGCATGCAACTCCTTGCTCGTGGAATGTTATGACCGAATATGAAGAGCAGTTTTCCGGTCAGGGAATGCCAATTTACAGATTAGAAGCAATTTTTTAAATAAATTACCAAATTATTGGGAAAAATGAAAAAAAGAACTTGATTTTTTTGGCAAAAAATAGTATCGTTATAGTAAATATTTTCCTAAGGAGTGGGTTATGATAAAAGCTAGTGACACAATAAAAAGGGAAACCAAATATATAGCATATTTCTGCATACTTTTGAGTGTGTTGATGCAGGCGGCTTTTATCCTTTTCAAGCGATGGGATTACACGGTGATACTGGGTAATTTGCTTTCGTATGCCATAGCGATTTTGAACTTTTATATTATGGGTTTGACCGTTCAAAAGGCAGTTACTCTGGAAGAAACTGAAGCAAGAAAACTGATGAGATCCTCCCAGGGGTTAAGAAATGCCGGGATATTTGTTGCGGTTGTGATCGGTGTTGTGGCACCATGTTTTCACACAGTAGCCGTGATCGTGCCCATATTTTTTCCAAGAGTAGCAGTATCGTTCCGTCCCCTGATTAAAGATAAAAAGGAAGTGATAGACCAGTGAATAAAAAAACGCGCCGTTTTATAATGGCGGACATATTTTTTATCGTGATGACGGCGCTGCCCATATGCTTTGGTATTGTGCTTAAAGTTATGACCACGCCACCGTCCGAGGGCATAACGATTGCGGGCGCAAGAATTTTTATGACACTTTCTATGCCCCTTCAAAATCTGCCCATTACGGAGTCGCAAGTGAATTCCGCAATCGTACTTGTATCTGTATTCTTTCTTTGTTTGTATCTTACCCACGGTATTCAGGACGGGGTATGGCTGAAAAGACATCACTTTGCAGAAATGATAGTAGAAAAGAGTGCCTCTTTGGTAGAGAGCAGTATGGGTGAGTATTTCCGGTCTTTTTCACCGTTTATTGCGGCAATCCTTGGCCTTTCAGGTTTTTCAAGTTTGCTTACACTTTTTGGGTTGTTCCCGCCTACTTCGGACATCAATATCGTAGCAGGTTGGGCGATTCTTGTATTTATTCTGATTACCTATTACAAGATGAAGTGCGGACCGATTGAATATGTAAAAAGTTTTGCCAATCCCGTTTTAATGGCACCTTTGAATGTCATAAGCGAAATTGCAACCCCTATATCCATGGCCTTTCGTCATTACGGAAATGTGTTGTCCGGTTCGGTGATATCGGTTCTTGTGGCGGCAGGACTTCAGGGATTATCCAATATGATTTTTGGAGCGCTTCCCGGATTTTTGGGAGAGTTCCCATTCTTGCAGGTGGGGTTACCCGCAATTTTGTCAATTTACTTTGACATATTCAGCGGATGTTTGCAGGCATTTATTTTTGCCATGTTAACTATGCTATATATATCGGGAGGATTTCCTCTTGAATTATATAAGGAACAAAAATTAAAAAAAGCACAAAAGCGTGCAAATTAAATGGAGGTATTTTTTATGGAAATCGCAATCAGTATTATTTTAGGATGTTGTGCATTGGGTGCAGGTCTTGCTATGATCGCAGGTATCGGCCCTGGTATCGGTGAAGGTAATGCAGTTGCAAAGGCATGTGAGGCAATCGGCAGACAGCCGGAGGCAAAAGGTGATGTAACCACGACCATGCTGATGGGTCGTGCAATTGCTGAGAGCACCGGTCTTTATGCACTTGCTATTGCAATTTTGCTTTTGTTTGTTACACCCAATATGTTTATTAAGTTACTTATTAGCACTATCGGATAATAAAAAGGGGAAAAAATATGCAATCATTAGAAGTTATTTCTGTCAATATCTGGCAGATACTTATTTCGTTGCTGAACCTATTGATTCTCTTTCTTTTGTTTAAAAAGTTTTTGTTCGGTCCTGTCAATAAGATGCTTGCCAATCGCCAGAGTGAGATTGATGCAAAGTATGATGCAGCCGATGAGGCAAAGCGGGTTGCAGAAGAAGATAAACTTTTATGGGATGAAAAAATAGGCACCGTAAAGGCTGAATCTGATGAAATCATCAAAAAGGCGCAGGATAGTGCCAAACGTCAGGGCGAAAACATTGTCACCAAAGCAAAAGAGCAGGCAGATGGTATCATTCGTCAGGCAGAAACCCAGGCACAACTTGAAATGAAGAAGGCAGAAGACGGCATTAAAAAAGAGATTGTGGAAGTTTCCACAGCACTTGCCAACAAACTTTTGGAACGTGAGATCAATATCGATGACCACAGAGACTTCATCGATTCATTTATTGAGAAGATAGGTGATGAAGCATGAGCGAGATAAGTAGCGAATACGCAAAGGCATTGTTTATGCTTGGCATGGAAAAAGGTTGTAGCAAGGATTATAAAGATGCCCTGGAAATGGTATCGGGTGTATTTGATGAAAATCCTGTTTATAAAGACTTTCTGTTTACCTTTGGAATTCCCCTTGATGAAAGACTTGGGGCACTGGAAGATGCGTTCTCCAAAGACATTCCCAGAGAGGTGTTGTCCTTTTTAAAACTCCTCTGCGAAACCAAGCACATTGATGAAATTTCAGAATGTGTGGCGCAGTATATGGCTATGTATGATGAAATGGAAAAGATTTCAAAAGCAAAGGTTACCAGCGCAGTAGAACTTACCCAGAAAGAGAAGGACGATCTAAAAGAAAAATTGGAGAAAAAAAGTGGCCGCAAGATGGTAATGGAGTACATCGTTGATGCATCCATTTTAGGCGGATTGATTGTGGAAACAGACGGAAAAATAATGGACACAAGCCTTAAGGAACATCTTAAGGAGTTAAAGGATGTGATAAAACGATGAGTACAAGAACGGATGAGATAAGCCAGATTATCAAAGAGCAAATAAAAAATTATGAATCCAAAATAGAAATGCAGGAAACCGGAACAGTTATCTTGGTTGGTGACGGTATTGCCCGTGTTTACGGTTTAAGAGCGTGTATGGCAAGTGAACTTTTAGAGTTTGAAGACGGAAGTATGGGCATGGCACAAAACTTAGAAAGTGAAACGGTGTCTGTTGCGCTACTATCCAATACCAACGATATTCACGAAGGTTCTGTTGTACGCCGTACCGGAAAGGTTGTATCTGTACCGGTTGGTGATGAACTTTTAGGCAGAGTTGTGGACGCCCTGGGAAACCCCATTGACGGGAAAGGCCCTATCTCTACCACTCAAACAAGACCCATTGAGACAGAAGCACCCGGCATCATTGAAAGAAAGAGTGTCTCTGTTCCGCTCCAGACGGGGATTAAGGCCATAGACAGTATGATTCCTATCGGCAGAGGTCAGAGAGAACTGATTATCGGTGACAGACAGACCGGCAAAACGGAGATTGCCATCAATACCATTATAAACCAAAAGAATACCGGCGTCATTTGTATCTATGTTGCAATCGGGCAGAAAAATACAGCGGTTGTACAACTTGCTAATGAACTTTCTAAGGCAGGTGCCATGAAATATACCATCATTGTATCGGCTTCTGCATCAGAAACGGCTCCGCTACAATATGTGGCACCCTATTCCGGTTGTGCTATGGCAGAGTATTTTATGGAGCAAGGGAAGGATGTTCTTATCATCTATGATGATTTATCCAAACACGCCATTGCTTACCGTGCCCTTTCCCTTTTGATAAGACGTCCACCGGGACGTGAGGCGTATCCGGGCGATGTATTCTATCTTCATTCCAGACTTTTGGAAAGAGCGGCATGTGTTGCGCCGGAACACGGTGGCGGTTCCATCACAGCACTGCCGATTATTGAAACTCAGGCGGGTGACGTTTCCGCCTATATCCCCACCAACGTTATTTCTATCACAGACGGCCAGATTTTCTTGGAGACCGAACTTTTCCACGCAGGCATTATGCCGGCGATTAATCCGGGTATTTCCGTAAGCCGTGTTGGTGGTGCCGCACAACTGAAAGCGATGAAAAAGGTGTCCGGTGAACTTAAATTGTTATATGCACAGTATCGGGAACTTCAGGCTTTCTCCCAGTTTGGAAGTGATCTTGATGAAGATACCAAAAATCGTCTTGCACTGGGTGAAAGAATTGTTGAAGTATTAAAGCAAAAGAGAAATGCACCTGTAAGAGTTGGTTGTCAGGTGGCTATCGTATACGCTGTTGTTAATGGATATTTAAATAGTGTCCCGGTCAAGAAAGTGGCTGATTATGAGGCAAGACTTTTTGAACTTCTTGAAGCGGATTACAAACATCTGCTCGAAAGATTTGAAAGTAATTTCTGTGACGATGAGGATATTGTTATGCTGAAACAAGCACTCGAAGAAATGAAGGAGTGATTGGATGGGCGTAGATATTAAAAGTTTAAAAAATCGCATTAAGAGCGTAGATTCTACCTTGCATCTTACCAAGGCTATGGGTCTTGTAGCATCTGCCAAAATTCGCGGTGCCACCATTGCTATGGGAAAAGGCAGGGAGTATGCCAAAGCGTTATCGGACACCGTTTCGATGCTTGCGGCGGCTAAGTCTTGCGAAAAAAGCGAGTATATGAAAAATGGCGAAAAGGATAAGATTTGCCTGATAGCCATATCCGGCGATAGAGGTCTTGCCGGAGGATATAATTCTAATATCTTTAAAACCGTTGAGGCACAAGATGCGGACAGAATTATCCCAATCGGGAAAAGAGCCTGCGACAGATATGGCAAAGAGCAGGTTAAGGTAGAGACTTTTTCTTATGCTGATGCCATCAGCCTTGCAAAAGAACTCTGTGAAGATTTTAAAAATGGAAAGTATGAAAAGATAGGAATTGTTTCCACCAAATATCTTTCCATGATGACGCAAAATGCGGGAACAGAGTGGATTTTACCGATTCGTAAAACAGAGAAAAGTTCAAAGGCCGATATCATCTATGAGCCTGATGAAAGAACTGTTTTAGAAGCGGTTATGGAAGAATATGTTGCAGGGAAGATCGTTGCTGCTGCAAAGGAAAGTTTTACCTGTGAAGTGGTAGCCAGACGTTTTGCTATGGATAATGCCGGCAAGAATGCAGGCGAGATGATTGACAGCCTTAAACTTGAATATAACCTTGCAAGACAAGGTGCCATCACACAGGAAATTACAGAAATTGTTGCCGGAAGCGGCATGTAAGGAGACAGGAATATGTCAGATTTAGTAAAGGGCAGTGTTGTGCAGGTTGTAGGACCTGTGGTTGACATTCGTTTCGACGAAGGAAAGATACCTGCCATATACAATGCACTTACCATGGAGATAGGTGAAAAAACTCTTACGGTAGAGGTGGCACAGCATATCGGAGACAATATTGTAAGATGTATTGCTATGGCATCTACCGATGGATTGACAAGAGGAACGCCTGTGACCGATACGGGCAAGGCAATCAGCGTGCCCGTGGGAAGAAGAACACTTGGAAGAATTTTTAATGTTTTGGGTGACCCGGTTGATAATAACCCGGCACCCGAAGATACCCAAAAATGGGACATTCATCGTCCGGCGCCCGAATATGCAGACCTTTCTACCTCTACGGAGATTTTGGAAACCGGCATTAAGGTTATTGACCTTATCTGCCCCTATTCCAAGGGCGGAAAGATTGGCCTTTTTGGCGGTGCGGGCGTAGGTAAGACCGTGCTGATTATGGAACTGATTAACAACATCGCCAAAGAGCACGGTGGTCTTTCCGTGTTTACCGGTGTTGGTGAGCGTACCAGAGAGGGAAACGACCTTTATAACGAAATGATGGAATCGGGCGTTTTAGCAAATACTACCTTGGTGTACGGACAGATGAACGAGCCGCCGGGTGCAAGAATGAGAGTTGGTTTATCCGGCCTTACCATGGCGGAATACTTCCGTGAAGAAGAGGGTCAGGACGTGCTTTTGTTCATTGATAACATTTTCAGATTTACCCAGGCGGGATCTGAGGTTTCTGCACTGCTTGGCAGAATGCCATCAGCGGTTGGTTATCAGCCCACTCTGGCAAATGAGATGGGTATGCTCCAGGAGAGAATTACCTCTACTAAAAAAGGTTCTATCACATCCATTCAGGCAGTATATGTGCCGGCGGATGACTTAACGGACCCTGCACCGGCTACCACATTTGCCCACCTTGATGCGACCACCGTTTTGTCAAGAAACATCGCATCTCAGGGTATTTATCCTGCGGTTGACCCCCTGGAATCAACCAGCCGTATTCTTTCGGCGGATGTTTTGGGTGAGGAACATTATAGTGTTGCCCGTGAGGTACAAAGAATTCTGCAAAGATATCAGGAACTTATGGATATTATTGCGATTATGGGTATGGACGAACTTTCCGATGAAGATAAACTGCTTGTGCAAAGAGCAAGAAAAATCCAAAGATTCTTGTCTCAGCCCTTCCACGTATCGGAAAAATTCATTGGTATTCCCGGCGTTTATGTTCCCCTTTCTGAGACCATCAGAGGCTTTAAGGAAATTATAGAAGGCAAACACGATGATTTGCCGGAGTCGGCTTTCTTGTTTGTGGGAACTATAGACGAAGCGGTGGAAAAGGCTAAAAAGGTGGTATAATGAAAACATTTAAATTTGTTATTGCAACACCGGATGGCAACCTCTATGATGGTGACATCGTAAAATTATCCCTTCGGGGCGCAGAGGGAGACCTTGCGGTAATGGCAAACCATACGCCGTTTGTGACCTCAGTAAAGCCTTGCACCTCTTGTATTGAACTCCCTGATAATACCGTCAAGACCTTTCAAGTAGAACGCGGTCTTTTAAGCGTATCTTCCGAAAAGGTTACCCTGATGTCAGGTAGTGCAACTTGGATGTAAAAAAGTCCAGACCGCAAAAAGGTAGGGTTAAAGCAAAAAATCATTCCTGTAATTTATGACTTAATAGAATGAGATAAATAACATAGTATAAAGATGGGTAAACTGAGAAGAAAAGCAAAAAGGAGCGATGACTATATGAGAAAAAAGTATCCGGATTACGAAAATGGCTCCGGCAGAAAAGATGGTAGTGGGTTCTGGAAGATGTTAAGTTTCTTCTGGTTCTTACTGGCGGGTGGTTTTGCCGTTCTCAGTTTTTTCTTAAAACAAAAGAACGAGGAATATCGGGATGCCCTGATTGAGATGAGTGATATTCTGCCTCCGGAGGGTGAGGAAGCAGCCGACCTTCGCCGGAAAAACTGGCAGAGTGCCCACGCCCCTGCCAACCGAAAGACGGTAGAGGAACGCTTAGAAGAACAGCGGATTCAGGAGTCCAGATAAGAGAGGGAAGGTTTTCCATGGCGAAAAATAAAAACCTTGCATCGGTATGTAAAAATTGCGGTGCAGTCGGAAAGGCAAAAGCACAACATTGTGTTTGTTGCGGTTTTGCAATCAAAGAGGATATGTTGCTAACCAAAAAGAAACCGCTGGAAAGATGCACCGGCGGCAAAGGTGTGGTGCATACGGGGGAAAAAATATTTTCTGTTTCTACCAATCTTTCCTTTATTTTTGGCATTATGTCAGTGATTGCTCTGGCTAATCAAATGTTCAGCACTTTTTTGGTTTGTCTTTTGGCAGTTATTTTTGGCGTGGTAAGTATCTGTAAAAGAGCCAATTATATCTGGCCTGCCGCCATTGGACTGGGCCTTGGTATTTATACACTTTTCGTGCTGTTGCTTTGGTTCTTTTATCCCTTATTATTTTTATTTTAGATGATACAAAAAAGAAGAAAATATCCTTGATATTTTCTTCTTTTTATGTTATACTAAGCCTATCATGTTAAATTGGGGCGGTAGCGGTGCCTTGTAACCCTCAATCCGCTATAGAGGGGATGAAAACTTGTCATGAGGGATAGCCCTGTCTGGTCTGCCCTGTTCAAGTGGTGTTGACGGTTTGGTCTTGCGCAATTGGAACCTGTGAACCTCGTCAGGGCGGGAACGCAGCAGCGATAAGCAGTTATTTTGATGTGCCGCAAGGGAGCCAGACCCGAGCTAACTGTTCAGGTAACGCAGGTAAGGCTATTTCGAAGGCAAGCACATGATTTTTTATTGAAATTATTTTTTCAAACATAGATAACCGGGGGTGTCAATATGGCAGAAACTTATCAGGCTCTTTATCGTAAATGGAGACCGATGACCTTTGGCGATGTGGTTGGTCAGGAACATGTTTCCGAGACTTTAAAAACCGGCATTGCCACAGGGCGTATTACCCACGCCTATTTGTTCTGTGGCACCCGGGGTACCGGTAAAACTTCTACGGCAAAGATTTTTTCCCGGGCCGTTAACTGTGAAAATCCCAAAGATGGGGAACCCTGTAACGAATGTCCCACTTGTAAGGGAATTTTGGACGGTAGTATTTTAGATGTTTATGAGATGGACGCGGCAAGTAACCGTGGTGTAGAAAATATCCGTGAAATCCGTGACGAGGTGATGTATACCCCGGCAGGTTGTACCTATAAGATTTATATTATTGACGAAGTACATATGCTGACCACCGAGGCATTCAACGCGCTACTGAAAACCCTAGAAGAACCGCCCGGCCACGCTTTGTTTATTCTGGCAACTACCGAACCTCACAAAATTCCTGCAACGGTACTTTCCCGTTGTCAACGGTTTGACTTCCGTCGGATTGGGGTAGACGATATTGCAAAACGTCTGACCAAAATCGCAGAGGCGGAGGGGATTGGTGCAACGCCGGATGCACTGGAACTGGTAGCCGAATTGGGCGATGGTTCTATGCGGGATGCTTTGAGCATTTTAGACCAATGCGCAGCCTTTGGCTTAGAACAACTGACCACCAATCAGGTGACGGAGATTGTGGGTGTGGCTGATCCAAAAGCCCTTTTTGCCGTGGCAGAAGCCATTGCAACCGGAAATACCCAACAGGCAATCTTAACCGCGGAGGGAACCTTCCGTCAGGGTAAAGAAGTACAAAACTTTTTGGAAGAACTGACGGTACATTTCAGAAACCTTTTGATTTGTAAATCCAGTCAGGAACCGGCAGAAATCTTAGAAAAAACTGCGGATGCCACAGCAAGATATCAGGCGCAGGCAGATAAGTTTTCGGTAGAGTTACTGCTTTATATCGTGAAAGTATTCAGCGAGGCGATTGCTTCGGCAAAGTGGATGTCTGCACCGCAGATTGCGGCAGAAACCGCCTTGGTAAAGGTTTGTAACCCTGCTTATTATACAGAGCCGGAGGCACTTCTTGCAAGAATTGAAAAATTAGAACGGATGCTTGCCGAGGGTTCTTACGCCCCTGTGAAAGAAAAAGCAGAAGTCACCAAGGAGGCTCCGCCCTGGAATGTAGCGGAAGAAGTAAAAGAAGAACCTAAAAAAGAACCGGTTAAGGAAGAAAAACCGGCAGAAGAAAAGCCGCAACCCCAAAGAGAAGTTGGCGGAGAAACGGTTTGGGAGTTCTGGGCAGATGCTTTGCAGGAAATCAAAAAAGAGAGCAAATCTTTGTTTGCTTTTCTCTATAACGCCAAGGCTTTTCAAAATGGTGCTGTGATTGAATTGGAACTGGAAAACAAAATGGGCTATGAGCGTATTGCAAAACCGGAAGGTTTGGAATATTTGGGTAAATTGTTCAGCAGAATCAGCGGTGGCAGTTTACAGGCAAAAGCCTTTTTGAAAGATGAAAGACAAAAAGAAGCAAAGCCAAAGACCAGTATCTTTGACCTTGCAGATAAGAAAGATTTGTTTGGTGATACTATGACGATCATCAAAGAAGATTAGGAGGAAAAGAAAATGGCAAAAGGCGGATTCCCCCGTGGTATGGGCGGCGGCAATATGAACCAAATGATTAAACAAGCCCAGAAAATGCAGGAACAAATGCTGAAAATGCAGGAAGAAATGGAGAATAAGACCTTTGAGGCAACTGCCGGTGGCGGTGCAGTTAAGGTGGTGATTTCCGGTAAGCGGGAAGTGCAGGAAATTGAACTTAGCCCCGATGTGGTAGACCCGGACGATATCGAAATGCTTCAGGATTTAATCGTTGCGGCGGTGAATGAGGGTCTTAGAAAAATGGAGGCAGACAGTTCTGCTCAAATGGGTCAACTGACCGGCGGACTTAATATCCCCGGCTTGTTTTAGGAGGTAATCCTATGATTTATGAAATAAAAAGCGGTAGTATTTCCGCTAAGTTTGATAGCGTAGGCGCACAGATGAAGTCTTTGCAAAAAGACGGCAAAGAATATATCTGGCAAGGTTCTCCTGAATACTGGAATGACAGCGCACCACTGCTTTTCCCGATGGTAGG
>JAZPYU010000152.1:0-2627 GCA_045544295.1 Ructibacterium sp.
GATCCACCATGTGGCAAATCCGTAAATCAAACCAACCAAAAACACATAAACATAAATGGGATAGAGCGCTTTTTCCCTGTAAACCACCGTAATGGCTACAATGAAAACGCCTACCAAATGGATATTAGGAAGCATTTCCATAATCATCTTTGAAGCAAACATCAATGCTCCCAATACGCTGAAAACTGTAATTTCTTTCGCTGTTAATTTCATGATTTTTCTGCCTTTAAGGTATAAGTTTTTCCGGGAATGATTTCAGTCTTATCCACTCCAGAAGTTGCATATGCACCATCCTGATAGAACGCCCAGTAACACCCATCTTTCTGGTAATCATACGTAGTTCCGTTGACGGTTTTCACATACAATCCATAGGGGCCTTTCTCACCCTCAATCAAATCTAATTCCTGAAGAGCACTACCTACTGTGGTTTGGTCGGTACGAACTTCAAATACCGTTTCAATCTCCCCATCAACAACGGTAAAGCAGAAGGATGCTTCCCCATCCCCCAAAGTGCCGCCATCTATGGTTTGTGTCACGGTTGTTTTATTTCCACAGCCCATTGCACCAAAAGCCAACACCAAGCAAAGGCTTAAAATTAAAAACCGTTTTATCTTTTGCATAATATCATCTCCTAATCTGCGTCTTCCCCTAATGCTTCGAGATAAAAACTCACCGGACGAAAGCCATCGTTACAGGAAATCATCGCCGTTTTGGGGTTCTTCATCCAACCATCATAGAAATTTCCGCCACCCTCAGCCAGTTCCTTAACAAAAAGAGACATACTCTCCCAAGCACTCTCACACATTCCCTCCGGCTTTTGCCCGCCAACAGCAACAAAAATCTGACCCAGTTTCATATCACAGGTATGCTCTATGGGGTTTTCATACTTTTCTATCAAATCATCATAACACGCCATCCGCATCACAGTAATCCGACATTTTTTCATTTCATTTTCCCCTTTAAATTCTAGAAATGCATTCTTTATATTCATTATAGCACAGCAGTGGAAAAAGTCAATCCGCAGAGACCTTTGTTACCTTTTCTTAAAATATCTTGACACCTTTTCCTTTTTCTGCTATAATTGGATGGTTGATAAAAGGGAGTAGTCGGCAGCCATAGGCTGTTGTATTGGCGTCAATCCGATTGTAAAATCCGCTGATACTCTAAACGGCAAGACTTTTATGTGTGCAATGGGCATACATAAAAGTCTTTTTCTTTGTAAAAAATAAATTTCACATAATACGTAACCTGCAAGAAACGGCAGGAGAAAGGCTTAGGTTTTTATGGAAATCTTGTACGAAAATCTACTTAACATCCAATGGCAGCAGATTGTCATGTGGGCAATTGGCGGTATTTTAATTTATCTCGCCATCAAAAAGGATATGGAGCCTACATTGCTTTTACCCATGGGTTTCGGGGCAATCTTGGTGAATTTACCCTTTTCCGGCGCAGTAGAAACGTTAGAAGTTCTTTTTAACGCCGGTATATCCAACGAACTTTTCCCCTTGATTTTATTCATTGGTATTGGTGCAATGATTGACTTTGGCCCTCTGCTTTCCAACCCGAAGTTGATGATTTTTGGTGCAGCGGCACAGTTCGGTATCTTTTTTACCCTTTGTCTGGCGTCTATGTTCTTTGACCTCAATGATGCGGCATCGATCGGTATTATTGGTGCGGCAGATGGTCCTACTTCCATTGTGGTAGCACAGGCACTTGATTCTAAATATTTAGGCGCGATTATGGTTGCGGCTTATTCTTATATGGCGCTTGTTCCGATTATTCAACCGCCTGTAATTAAACTTTTGACTACCAAAAAGGAACGTATGATTAAAATGGACTATGTGCAAAAGAACGTTTCCAAAACCACCCGGATTTTGTTCCCCATTATCATTACCGTCATTGCAGGTCTGGTTGCACCCGACTCTGTTGCCTTGGTAGGATTTTTGATGTTTGGTAACTTAATCAGAGAATGCGGCGTTTTGAACTCTCTTTCTGAAACCGCACAAAAAGTTTTGGCAAACCTGATTACCATCTTTTTGGGAATCACCATTTCTTTGCGGATGCAGGCAGGTGAATTTCTGCAACCCGATACCCTCTTAATTCTTGGTCTTGGTCTTTTCGCCTTCATCTTTGACACCGCAGGCGGCGTTATCTTTGCAAAAATCCTGAACCTCTTCTCCAAAAAGAAAATCAATCCTATGATTGGTGCGGCAGGTATTTCTGCTTTCCCTATGTCCGGTCGTGTGGTTCATAAAATGGGACTTGCCGAAGACCCGCAGAACTTCCTTTTGATGCATTCTATGGGTGTTAATGTGTCCGGACAGATTGCATCGGTCATTGCCGGTGGCTTAATCTTAAACTTCTTCTTATAAAATCAGGAGGCGAATACTATGACTTTTAATCCTATGAACTTTATCACAAACCTTACCTATATGGGCATGGGTATGCTGGGTATCTTTGTGGTTATCGGCGTTATCGTGCTTTTAACCATGTTCTTAAACAAAATAACTTCCAAGAAAAATCAGTAAAAAAAACTTTAAAGCGGTGGACGTTTGTCCACCTCTTTCTTTTCCGCAATACTTTGATAAACCTTCTTTAGTTCCCGAAAAGCCTTCGTCTTATTGGTC
>JAZPYU010000153.1:0-12571 GCA_045544295.1 Ructibacterium sp.
CATGGCTACGATCCGACTTATCCGCATGGATACCGAGGACATCAGCACTTACGGCCGTGTAACTAAGGGCGTTCGCTTGATGCGTCTGGCAGACGATGTTCAGGTGGTAACGGTTGCCTGTGTAGAAAAGGAAGAAGATACTGATGAATCTTCCGAAACAACCGTTCCGGAAGAAACTACCGAAGAATAGAGGCGTTTCGTTATGAAAAAAGGAATTCTTTGGACTCTGGTTGGGATACTGGCATTCTCGCTGGTATCCTGCGGCCAACCGGTTGATCATTATCTGAAAGGTTATGACGCCGTAGACACCGGCCATTACGAAGAAGCACTTCGTCACTTCCAAAAAGCAGCAGAAGAGGGCGACGAGCAAGCGGTCGCTGCCGCAGACATTGTTTCCGGATACTTAAACGCGTTGGAAGCCTATGAATTAGGCGATTTGGCGGCCGCCAAAGCCTTTTTGGAAGATTTGCCGGGGAATTATAAGTATTATGCCATTGGTGCGGATGTGGATGATTTGCGGCACAAGGTTTATACCAATATTCTCCCTAAAGAGACGGAAAAACCGGAAGAAACCAAGGCGCCGGATATGAATGAATATCTGTCCCGGATCGAGGAACTGGTTTCCCAAGAAAAACTTGCAGATGCCAAGGATATGTTAAAAAACATTCCCAATGGCAGTTTGACCAATGCCCAGATGCAACGAGTGGCAAAAATTCATCTTGATATTGCAGAAAGTCAGGGCGTTTCTCCAACCGCAAAGCCGGTTACCACACCACCCCCTGCGCTTTCCCCGGAAAAAGCGGCAGAATATTTAAAAATTGCCTATCCGGAAGTGGAAGGGGACATTGGCGGTGCACTTCTGCCCCAGTACGACGAAAACGACGAAATTTATTATACCATCACCATACAAATCCGGGAGGGCGAAATCAGAACCATTCATATCTTCCCGGACGGATCTGTCAAAACTATAAAATAACAACGAGGACTAACATGAAAAAGATTTTAAGCAAAGTCCGCCGGGCGGTGGATGATTATCAGATGATTGAGGAAGGCGACCGTATTGCCGTTGGAATTTCCGGCGGCAAGGACAGCCTGACTTTGCTTTGCGCCATGGCGGCTCTTCGTACTTTTTATCCCAAAAAATTTGAAGTTCTCGGACTCTCTTTGGATATGGGCTTTTCCGGTACTGATTTTTCCGGCGTGGAAGAATTTTGCCGGAAAATGGGCGTAGAATATCACGTGAAAAAAACGGATATTGCCGAAATTATTTTTGATATCCGGAAAGAGAAAAATCCCTGTTCCCTCTGCGCCAAAATGCGCCGAGGCGGGCTGAATGATTTTGCGGTAGAAATGGGCGCTAACAAAGTTGCCCTTGGCCACCATAACGAGGATGTATTAGAAACCTTTTTCCTCTCTCTTTTCTATGAGGGAAGATTAAACTGTTTCTCCCCCATTACCTATCTGTCAAGGCGGGATATCCATGTCATCCGACCTATGATTTATCTGCCGGAGGGAGATATCAAAGGCTATGCCAAGCGGGAAAATCTCCCCATTGTCCATAACCCATGTCCTATGGACGGTATTTCCAAGCGTCAGGATATGAAAGACTTTATTATGGAAAAGACTGCCGAAGACAAATTCTTTAAAACTAAGATGATGCACGCTATCAAGACAGGTTTTGATACCTGGAAGACAGGAGGAGATGAATGATGAAACTTTCTCTGCTTTTTTCTCTGGCAGAAAGTGATTTTAAGTCACGGTTTGCCGGTTCCGTCTTAGGGGTGCTTTGGGCGTTCCTTTCCCCTATGCTCACCATTACCATCTATTGGTTTGTCTACACGGTGGCATTAAACGGCCCCGCCGTTGACGGAACCCCGTATCTGTTTTGGCTGATTGCCGGCATTCTGCCCTGGTTCTTTTTATCAGACGGGTTGTCCGGCGCAACGGCTTGTTATTGGGATTACCGCTTTTTGGTTAAAAAAACCCGGTTTCAGGCAGGGGTGCTTCCTTTCATTCGGACGTTATCCGCCCTTTGGGTACACTTGCCCCTTTTGGCAATCAGTTTTCTGGCATTTTCTTTTGCCGGTATCCCCGTAAGGTTTGGGCAACTTTGGGTTCTTTTTTGGGTTTTCATCACCTTTCTTTTTATTTTAAGCCTTGGCAGAGTTCTTGCCATTTGGTGTGCCAGATTAAAAGACGTCTCTTATGGTCTCCAATCTGCCATTCAGTTGGGTTTTTGGATTACCCCTATTTTCTGGAATCCGGCAGAACTTTCACCGATTCTTCAAGCCATTTGCCGGTTTAATCCGGCAGCCATTTTGGTTTCCGGATACCGGGACGCACTACTCAAAGGAGAAATACCGACCCTCCAAAGTGTATTCACCCTTACAGGTTTCCTGCTTATCTTTTTTCTGATAGGTAAAATTTTAAACAAAAAAATAACGCCTACTTTGGCGGACAAACTTTAGAATGCAGAATGAAAATGGGCAAAGATTGAAAATTTGTAGGGGACGTTCATGAACGTCCCTTTTAATTATGAGCACACAGAAAATTGGATAAGATTTGTTTGAAACAAAATAGGGAAGGGCGGGCGTAAAACGGGACGTCGAGGACGCCGTCCCCTACAAGGTACATAACAGATTGCAAATTTTCAAGTGCGACTGGGGAAAAAATAAACCCCGGCAAAACCGGGGTTTGTTTTTTAGTGAATGATGATTTGCTCGGTTTCCTTATCAAACAAATGAATCTTGTTTGCATCCATAGCAATCTTAATCTTGTCACCCAACTTGGTGGTAGATCTGGGGTTAACTCTTGCAGTACAGTTAACATCGCCAATCTTGAAGTACAGATAGGTTTCTGCACCCATCATTTCGGTCAGTTCGATATCAACATCAACCAGACAATCGGGAGCAGCAGCGATGAATGCTTCATCATCATACAAATCTTCCGGACGGATACCCAAGAGAACTTCTTTGCCGTTGTAAGCCTGAAGTTCTGCTTTCTTACCTTTGCCATCCGGCAGTTTGATGTTTAAGCCATCGCCGGTGAGATAAGTACCATCTTGTTTGCAATTTACAGTTACGGTAACGAAGTTCATCTGGGGAGAACCGATAAATCCTGCTACGAATACGTTGCAAGGTTCATTATACAGATTAGCAGGGGTATCTACCTGCTGAACAACACCGTCTTTCATAACAACGATTCTGGTACCCATGGTCATAGCCTCGGTCTGGTCATGAGTTACGTAAATAAAGGTGGTCTGCAATTTGTTATGCAGTTTTCCAATCTCTGTTCTCATCTGAACACGGAGTTTTGCGTCCAGGTTGGAGAGCGGTTCGTCCATCAGGAAGACCTTAGGACTACGCACGATAGCACGACCTAAAGCAACACGCTGTCTCTGACCGCCGGAGAGAGCCTTCGGCTTTCTGTCAAGGAGTGCTTCAATGCCCAGAATCTTTGCTGCTTCTGCAACCTTAGCATTGATTTCATCCTTGGGAACCTTTCTCAGCCTCAAACCAAATGCCATATTTTCAAATACGGTCATATGGGGATAGAGTGCATAGTTCTGGAATACCATTGCGATATCTCTGTCCTTGGGAACAACGTCATTCATCAGTTTGTCACCAATGTAGAGTTCACCTTCGGTGATTTCTTCCAGACCGGCAATCATTCTCAAAGTGGTGGACTTACCACAACCGGAAGGACCTACGAAGATGATGAATTCTTTATCTTCGATTTCCAAATTAAAGTCTTTTACAGCGCAGAAACCGCCCTGGTAGACCTTAGTAATGTTCTTTAAACTTAAACTTGCCATAAGAAAAAACCCTCCTGCATTTTTACACATTCTTTCTATGGTAGTATTGTAACACAAAAAAAAATAGAATGGTAGAGCACATTTACACAAATCTAAAAAATTGTTTTTAGCGAAATTGTCTAAACTACTATATTTTTCAAAACGCCCTAAAAAAGTAACCAAAAACCACTCTCTTTCATTGTGCAACTTGCTACTTTGTTTTTGGTCAAAAAAAGAAAAAGACTTGCATTTTTTGACAAAAGGGATTATAATAGAAATGTTCGTTTTTCTTTACAAAAACAAAAATTTAGTATTTTAGAAGGGGCGTGGACAGATATGATTAGAGCCGGTGTTTTGGGCGGTACAGGTTATGCAGGAATTGAGGTTGTGCGATTGTTGCTCCGCCATCCTGAAGTAACGCTGACCCGTGTGGTTTCTCAATCTTATGCAGGAAAATCACTTTGGGAGGTTTATCCCAACTTGCAGGGCATTACCGACATCATCTGTTCTGCTCTGGATGTAGATGATATCGCAGAAAACTGCGATGTGGTATTCACTGCATTGCCCCACGGGGCTTCCAAAGAGGTGATTCCCTCTTTGTATGCAAAAGGTCTTAAAGTGATTGACCTTTCCGGAGACTTCCGCTATAACGATGTGGCAGTTTATGAAAAATGGTATGAAGAACCTCATTCTTCTCCGGAACTGTTAAAAGAGTCTGTTTACGGTCTTTGTGAACTGCACCGGGACGAGATTAAAGGCGCACGGCTGATTGGCAATCCCGGTTGCTATACCACTTGTTCCATTACCGCATTGGCGCCTTTGGTACACGCCGGCGTGGTAGACAACAAAAGTTTGATTATTGACGCCAAATCCGGTGTCACCGGTGCCGGCAGAGGTCTTAACTTACCCAATCTTTTCTGCGAATGCACCGAGACCATGAAAGCCTATAAAATTGCAACCCATCGACACACATCCGAGATTGAGCAGGAACTTTCTTTATTGGCAGGCGAAGATATTATTCTTTCTTTCACGCCCCATTTAGCACCGATGAAGCGTGGCATCTTAGCCACCTGCTATGCCAGTTTAAAAGAAAAGAAAACCGCCGAAGAACTTCTCTCTATCTTCCGGGAATTCTACAAAGACGACCCCTTTATCCAGATTTACAAAGAAGGAACCTTGCCGGAAATCAAGCACATTGCCGGTTCTAACTACATCGGTCTTGGCTTGGTGGTAGATGAGAGATTAAATCGTGTCATTGTGGTTTCTTGTATTGATAACTTAATCAAAGGTGCTGCCGGTCAGGCGGTGCAGAATATGAACTTACTCTTTGGTCTGCCGGAAGAAACGGCGCTTAGCGACCCGGGTATGTACTTATAGGAGGGAAATAAATGGAACTCACCCTTGAAAAACTTATTGGCAAGGCAGGGGTCTTGGTCGAGGCACTTCCTTACATTCAAAAATTTTATGGCAAAACTGTGGTGGTAAAATACGGCGGTAACGCCATGATTAACGAAGATTTGAAAAACCGCGTGATGGAAGACATCACCCTTTTAAAGTACATCGGCATCAACCCGATTCTGGTCCACGGCGGCGGCCCGGATATTTCTGCGGCGCTGACCCGGAACGGGGTGCAGAGCGAATTCATCAACGGGCTTCGGGTTACTGATGCACAGACTATGGAAATTGCCCAGATGGTGCTGATTGGAAAGACCAACAAAGAGATTGTTTCTCTTCTTGGCACCAAAGGCGGTAAAGGTCTTGGCGTTTCCGGCATTGACGGAAGTTTAATCACCTGTAAAAAGGCCTACACAGAGGTAGATGGCAAACAAATGGATATTGGTTTTGTGGGCGAAATTGTTAATGTAAATGCCAAAGTCATTGCCGATTTAACCCGGGATGATTATATCCCTGTCATTGCTCCTATCGGGGTAGATGAAGAGGGAAACAGTTATAATATCAATGCAGATACGGTGGCAGGTGCCATTGCAGAAGCGCTCAAAGCAGAAAAACTGATGCTTTTGACCGATACCGAGGGCATCAAAGAATCTGCCGACAGCGAGGGCGCTATTCCCCAACTTTCCAGAGAAGAAATCTATCAGATGATTGATGACGGAAAGATTGTTGGCGGAATGATTCCTAAGGTAAAAGGTTGTATCCAAGCCATTGAGGCAGGCGTTAACTCTGTGCATATCATTGACGGCAGAGTTCCCCATTGCTTGCTTTTGGAAATCTTTACCGACCATGGTATTGGAACCATGATTACAAAATAAAAAAAGCCTGTATGTTTCAAACATACAGGCTTTTTTATGGGTTTGCGAGAGGAGCAAGCCCCTCCCCTACATTTTCC
Organism: Ructibacterium sp.; assembly: GCA_045544295.1. Lineage (GTDB taxonomy): Bacteria > Bacillota > Clostridia > Monoglobales > Monoglobaceae > Ructibacterium. The sequence goes on from JAZPYU010000153.1 coordinate 6,141, forward strand.
TATATTTTTGTAGGGGCGATTCACGAATCGCCAGCAAACACCGCAATCTCCGCAGGGTTTATCTACAAAAAGGGCGTGATTTTCATCACGCCCTTTTGTTTTTATTCACCGATTTCGTTCATCCGCATCTCGTAAAATTCCTGACGGGAAATCAATACCTGACGGGGTTTGGTCCCCTCATAGGGACCAATAATCCGCCGTTCTTCCATCTGGTCAATCAATCTTGCTGCACGCTGATAGCCAATCTTAAACCGGCGCTGGAACATAGCAACCGATGCCTGTCCGTTATCCAAGACCATTTCCACCGCCTGGAAGAACAATTCATCTCTTGCCTCACCACTGCGGGAAGAACCTTCCTCCTCTTCGTGGTGGCTGCCGCTATCCATATTGGTAGCAAGACGTTCCTGCTCTCTTTGAATATTCTCAATAACCTCGGCATCGTATTCGGCTTCGTACTGACCCTTGATATAGTCAATCACCCGCTCAATCTCTGCATCGGAAACAAAGTTACCCTGAATTCTTACCGGTTTGATGGCACCGCTGGGGTTATAAAGCATATCGCCACGGCCCAGCAATTTTTCTGCGCCGTTCATATCCAGGATAACACGGCTGTCAATTTGTGAAGTTACATTAAAGGCAATTCTTGACGGGATATTGGCTTTAATAACACCGGTGATGACATTTGCCGTAGGTCTTTGGGTTGCAATCACCAGATACATACCCGCCGCACGGGCAAGTGCCGCCAAACGGTTGATGGCTTCTTCTACCTCATTCTTTGCCGCAATCATCAAATCCGCAAACTCATCAATGATAATTACAATTTCCGGAAGTTTAGATTCCGGCTCGCCCCGTTCTTCCATCAGGGCGTTATAACCTTTTAAGTTTCTTACATTGTTATCTTTTAAGAGGGCATAACGGTTCTGCATCTCGGTCACCGCCCAGTTCAGTGCACCGGCGGCGTGCTTGGGGTCTGTCACCACCGGAATTAACAGATGCGGAATACCATTGTACACGCCCAACTCTACCATTTTGGGGTCTACCATAATCAGTTTGACCTCGTCCGGCTTTGCCTTAAAGAGAATACTTAAAATCAAGGAGTTGATACAAACACTCTTACCGGAACCTGTCTGTCCGGCAATGAGCACGTGGGGGAACTTGGCAATATCTGCAACCACACAACTACCGGCAATGTCTTTACCCAAAGCAAAGGCCGTTTTGGATTGGAAGTTCTGGAACTTTTCGTGTTCTAGCACTTCCCGAATGGGAACCGGTGTCGCTTCTTTATTGGGAATTTCCACGCCGATGGCGGACTTTCCGGGAATGGGCGCCTCAATACGAACACCCGGAGCCGCAAGGCTTAATGCAATATCATCGGTTAAACCGGTTATTTTGGAAACCTTAACGCCAACCCCCGGCTGCAACTCAAATCGGGTTACAGAGGGACCTTGTGTAATGTTAATAATATTGGCTTCCACCTTGAAACTTCTAAGAGTTTCCAAAAGCCGGTTTGCCTTTTCCTCTAATTCTGCCCGAATTTCCTGACGGGAACGCTCTCTGGGTTTGGGAGCATCCAAAAGGTCCAAGGTGGGCATAAAGTATTCCATCATCCGCTTTGGGACTGCCGCACTCTCGGTCAGTTGTTCTTCGATTTCTTCTTCCGGCGTTTTGGGAACATCTTCCTCGGTCAGCATCCGCCGTCCCGCAACCACCGCCCGATCTAAGGCAATGCCGGCATCCATAGCCGCTTTGGTTGCCGCATCAGGAGTATCTTCCAACTGTGCCTCCGTAGGAGGAACAAATTCCTCCTCATCCTCAGGGTTTTTCGGGGTTTCTACGGTTCCGTCTTCCTTGGTAACAGGAAGTTCCGTGATGGTGCCGGTTTTCATATTATCCAAAGTAAAGGGCAGGTTTTCTTTTTCCTCAGGAGGAAGAACGTCTTTTAAAAGTTCATCATCCTCTTTGAAAACAAACCGCTTTTGCACATAATTTCCTTCTTTAAAACCTTCCTCCGGGAGGCCCTCGCCTTTACCCAAGGGTTCATCTCCCAAAAAGTATCCCTCAAAAAAGTCGGATTTTTTCTTCTTTTCGGGTTCTTTTTCTTCTTTTTTGCCAAAAAGCACACGAGGTTTTTTCTCTTCTTCCGGATTTTCTTCCCCTTCCGGTCTTCGCATTCCTTTTTTTGCTTTTTTAAGCATTGCGGTCAGAGAAACCCCCGTTAGCAGAATGCCCAAAATCAGTTCGGCACAGATAGCAACAATCCAGGTGCCAGCAACACCCAGCAGAGCGCGGAAAATATGGAAAATTCCACCACCCAGTACGCCTCCGCCAAGCCTCTCTGTTCCATCCTGCCAAAGGGTAAGAATTCTTTCCAGCAATCCGCCGGTCAAAGGCGGTGCATCATCAACCAAAGCAGAAATCAAAGAAGTACTGAGAATTAACCCCCCTAATAAGAATGCCCGGCTTTTGTTCCCTCTTCCCTCTTTGTCCACAAAAACCTGATAACCGGTCAGTATCACAAAAACACAACTGATGGCGCTGGTGGGTCCCAGCAATCCATAGCAAAGATTCTTTAAAAAACTACCGATAGTCCCGGCTGTTTCGGTCAAAAATGCCAGAAGCAGGAAAAGTCCGCAGGCAATAATTAAAATCCCCTGAATTTCACAGGTGAGAATTCTCTGCTTTTTCTCATCACGGGCACGAACTGCCGCCGCGGCAGTATTCACCTGTTTGGTCGTCTTCTCCTCCGGAGGTTTTGCCGCCCCTTTTCTGCCGATGTTTTTCGGTGCCGTCGGCTTTTTGATTTGTTTCTTTTGTGCCATACTATGCACTCCTTCTATCTTCTTAACTTCAATAACAAGCCCATTTTATCTACTTTATTATAACATAGGAATATGACACCCGTATTACAGTTTGCTTTCATTTTGTATCCCTCCCTTTCTCTATTTGACAAAAATTCGGGTATCCTGTATAATAACAAAATAATAGGGAAGTGTTTTTCCCTAAAAGAAACCATCGGAGCAAAGGAGAGTGTCAGATGCAGAAAAAAGGTTCCGATATTGTGATGGAATGTTTGTTGGAACAAGGTGTTACCACCGTCTTTGGGTATCCCGGCGGTTCTATTTTGCATATTTATGATTCTTTGTACCAATATTCTGACAAAATCCGGCATATCCTTACCGCTCACGAACAAGGTGCGGCACACGCCGCAGACGGCTACGCCAGAAGCACCGGCAAGGTCGGTGTGGTTTTTGCCACTTCCGGACCCGGTGCCACCAATTTAGTTACCGGTATTGCCAACGCCTATATGGATTCCGTCCCTATGGTTGCCATTACCTGTAATGTAGGCACCAACTATTTGGGGAAGGATTCTTTTCAGGAAATTGATATTGTAGGTATCACCATCCCCATTACCAAACATAACTTTTTGGTAAAGCGGGCAGAGGATATTGCTCCTGCCATTCGTCAGGCTTTTTCCATTGCTGCATCCGGCAGACCGGGACCCGTTCTGGTAGACATCACCAAAGACGCCACAGAGAATATGGCAGAATATGAACGGGAAATTCCTGTCCCCGAGACGCCGTTTACCGCCTTTACCAAACAAGAATTCAAAACCGCGTTGGCGATGCTTAAAAAAGCAAAACGCCCACTCGTTTATGCAGGTGGCGGTATCATTTCTGCCAACGCATCAGAAGAGTTAAAGAAATTCCAGACCTTGCTGGACTGTCCGGTTGCTTTATCTTTAATGGGCATCGGCGGTTTTCCCGCAAGGGATGACGCCTTTGCCGGAATGATTGGGATGCACGGCACCAAAGCCACCTCTTTGGCGGTGCGGGATTGTGATTTACTGATTGCCATTGGCGCCCGGTTCTCGGAACGGGTTACCTGTGACGCAGAAACCTTTGCCAAGGATAAAAAGATTTTGCACATCGATGCAGACCCTGCGGAAATCAATAAAAATATCATCGCAGACGCTTACTTAGTTGGGGATGCCAAAGCCGTATTACAGGCGCTTTGCAAGGAAATGAAGTCTGCCAAACATACTGCCTGGATGGAGCAGGTTGCTAAATGGAAGAAGGAATATCCCACCTTCCAGCCGGAACAAAAGAAGTTGACCCCGCAAGTGATTTTAGAAACCATTCATCAACAAACCGACGGGGATGCCATTCTTTCCACCGACGTTGGACAACATCAGATGTGGGCGGCACAATTTTATGGTATCAACAAACCCCGCCACTTCCTTACCTCCGGCGGTCTTGGCACTATGGGCTTTGGTCTTGGGGCTGCCATCGGCGCACAGGCAGGTAATCCGGATGCCCTCGTTATCAACATTACCGGTGACGGATGCTTCCATATGAATTGCAATGAACTTTCTACCGCAGTCAAACAGGAACTTCCCATCATTAACGTTTTGATGAATAATAATGTGTTAGGGATGGTTCGGCAATGGCAACGGATGTTCCATAATAGCCACTTCTCGGAAACCACCTTGGATAAAAAGACCGATTATGTGGCAGTTGCCAAAGGTTTTGGCGCAGAGGCAATAACGGTTCATACCAAAGAAGAATTGGAAACTGCCATCAAATCCGCCCTTTTAAGCCGAAAAACCCCCACTTTGATAAACTGCATCATTGATTCCGACCAGACGGTACTGCCTATGGTACCCACTGGAACATCCATTGAAGAGCCGTTGCTCGAACTCTAAGGAGGATTGTTATGAAAACACACGTATTATCTGTACTGGTAAAAAACCACGCCGGTGTTTTAAGCCGGGTTTCCGGTCTTTTTTCCCGCCGGATGTATAACATTGACAGTTTGTCTGTGGGCGAGACGGAAAATCCGGAGATTTCCCGCATTACCATTGCCCTTCGGGCAGATGACAATACCTTTACCCAAATTCAAAATCAACTGGCAAAGTTGGTAGAGGTTATTAAAATTATTGAACTGAAAAAAGAAGATGCGGTGCTTCGGGAACACGTGTTAATCCGGGTCAGCGCTAAGGACCGCACCGGTATCATTCAGGTTTGTGACATCTTCCGGGCAGAGATTGTGGATATCTCTCCGGAATGTTTAACTGCGGAACTTACCGGCACGCCGGATAAAATCAGTGCTTTTATCACCATGATGGAAGAGCACGAAGTGAAAGATTTGGTAAGAACCGGTATGACCGGTCTGCAAAGAGGATAAAAAAAGAGGGTATCTGAGATACCCTCTTTTTTTTAATCATAAAGTCCGGCGCGGTCATTCCATACAATATGTCTAAGGTCGTTATCGGTTAAACGAAGACCGCTTTCGTCTCCTAAGACAATCCCTTTATCCACGGCTTTTTGCACCGATGCTTTTGCCCAGTCGGGCATATTTTTGTCGATGTAGTTATAAATCACCGGGTTTTTCAGGTTGGCAACCTCAACCACAAGAAGTTTCACCGTTTCGGTCAAGTCACGGATTTCTGCTTTTAATTCTTCGTACTGCGCCACTGTCAATTCCTCCTTTTTCTCCGGCACTTTGCCGGTAATCCCCTCACAAAGGGCATCAGCAATGGCTTCTGCCCCTAATCGTTGATAGCGGTCTGCATCCTTTTGATTGTCTACAAAACACACTTCAATCAATGCAGACGGAGCATTGGTACGGCGCACTACATAAAGTCTTGCGCCGTCTTTGATGCCACGGCTTAAAAACCCTAAGTTCTCCATTTTTTCTAAAATTCTTCCGGCGTCTAAAACATCTTTACCTCCATAGGTAAAAACCTCCGTTCCCGCTCCGCCACCGGCATTAAAATGGATGGAATAGAACCTGTCAAGATTTTCCCCGTTAGCAAGAGCCACAATTTCCGCTAAATTTTCTGAGGTTGAATCTGCATAATCATTGGTACAATCAATGACGGTGTATCCCAAAGACCGCAGTTTCTCCATTAAGGCATACCCCACCGCACGGGTCTCTGCGCTTTCAGACAAAAACCCTGTGGCACCGCTCCCCGGTTGCCCGGCTACGGTATGTCCGCAATTAATCCCTATTCGCATGAAGCACCTTCCTTTTCCAGTTGTTCTTTTACAATGGGTTTTAACTGGTCCATCGCAATCGCAACCCGGGTGAAACTGTTATTTTTCCACCAGGCGATGCCGGCAGTTACAATGGTAAAGGAAAGGGAAATAAACTGGTAAACCTGGTCTTCTGCAAAAGGCAGAACTTCCTTGCCCAATACCGCCAACACCTGATTGAGAAGCGCCAGTCCTAAACAAACGGTTCTGGCAATGGTGTCCGGTGTTACCTTACTCATAAAAGATCCCCCCTTTCATGTTCCAGATCAGAAAGCCGATGTTCTGAAACCTTTTGTCGGTTATCCAAAACCGCCATATCTTGTTCTAATTGAAACATCCGCTCTATCAAATGGTTGTGCTTGTTCACTTTTTCTTCCAACTGCCCCACCCGATAGG
>JAZPYU010000154.1:0-2173 GCA_045544295.1 Ructibacterium sp.
GTTATAAAAACACAAACCGCCACCAGCCACTTTCTTTTTCTCTGCCATCTTGCAATACTTAAAAATTCCGTAGCCGCAAGTTGGGTATGACCGCTGGGAAAGGAATATCCGGTTGCACTTTCCAAAGCCGGTGGATATGGCTTTATTTTAGGTTCTAAAACCCAAGGGCGGTAAATACAAAAAGTATTTTTAAGGAGTTGGTTTGCCATACTGCCGATACTGATGTTCATTGCCAGAAAGGTTGCCGCCTTTTTATGAAAACACCAATACAAAACAGCGATAAATACATAGACCACCGGACTGACCACAAAGTCCGTAACGCCCATCAAAAGCGAATCGAAAAAACTACCCCGAAATTCTTGTAACCATAATAAATAATTCATAAAAGGTCTCCCTTATTTCTAATGTTAATTTTTCTTATTATAACACAAAAAAGAAGTAGAAATTTTTAGATTTCTACTTCTTTTTCATTACAATATGATTTCCAGATAAGAACTGTCCGTAAAGGCGATTTCCTTTTTCTCTACTTTTCCGTCTTTGGCAAGATACAAAGTTAGGATTCTGTCAGCATTTGGGTAAGTTTGTTATTTGGGTAGGTATGATTTCCTGCAATCACCTCAGAACGCTTGGTAGTCACAGAGAGATGGGGTCAAACCAGTCTCATGGAATATTTTATATGAAATTTTTCTTGCAGAACCCTTTAAAATATGTTATACTAACTAAGAATTTGATTGCAACAAAGGGGCGATACCAATGAAAATCGGAATTTTAGGTTATGGAAATTTAGGTCGTGGCGTGGAATCTGCCATCGCGCAGAACCCGGATATGGAACTTGTGGCAGTCTTTACCCGCCGTCCTCCAGAATCATTAAAGATTATGACCGCAGGGATTCCTGTTCTTTCCTTAGACGCGGCAGAAGATATGAAAGATACGATTGATGTTATGATTTTATGTGGTGGCAGCGCCACAGACTTGCCGGTACAGACACCGGCTTTTGTCAAGAACTTCAACGTCATTGACAGTTTTGACACCCACGCAAAAATCCCGGAGCATTTTCGTGCGGTGGATGGAGTAGCCAAAGAAAGTGGCAAAGTTGCTATCATTTCCGTGGGTTGGGACCCGGGTATGTTCTCCTTAAACCGGCTTTATGCAGGAGCAATTCTGCCTGATGGCAAAGATTATACTTTTTGGGGGAAAGGTGTCAGTCAAGGTCATTCTGATGCCATCCGCCGGATTGATGGGGTTATCGATGCTCGGCAATATACCATTCCGGTGCCGGAAGCGATAGACGCCGTAAGAAATGGTGAAAACCCGGAACTTACTACAAGGCAAAAACACACAAGAGAATGTTTTGTCGTGGCAGAGGATGGTGCCGACCTTACAAGAATTGAAAATGAAATCAAGACTATGCCCAACTACTTTGCCGATTATGATACCACCGTACATTTCATCACGGCAGAAGAAATGCAAAAAGAACATAGCGGTCTTCCCCACGGCGGTATGGTAATCCGTAGCGGAAAAACCGGCAAAGATTTAGAGCATAATCACATCATTGAATACAAACTCACCTTAGACTCTAATCCGGAATTTACCGCATCGGTTTTGGTGGCATACGCCAGAGCCGCATATCGGCTATGTCAGGACGGTCATTCCGGTTGTAAAACCGTTTTTGATATTCCTCCGGCATATTTAAGTCCCTTATCCGGTGAGGAATTGAGAAAGAATTTGTTATAAGAGAAAAAACTGCGATAAAGAAATGTTTCAAACGAAAGCAGATTTTGATCTTGTCAAAGTTAAGATATGATAATCGCTTATAAATCAATCCTACGTTGTTATGTTTCGTTTCATTAGAAGAGTAAAGTCTAATTATTATTCTTTGCTCAAGAGAAATTTTAAAAAGGGGATTATGCAAATGCATAGTCCCCTTTAAGATTGTAATTTTACGATAACTGCAGACTTACAAGGCAGAAACCTCACAAACTCTCCCCGTCATTTTCTGCGAAAAGATTACATTCTTCGCTTCAACAAAAGTGACTTTTTCAACTTTCGGCTGCCTTTTATAACACCATAAATCTTCCCTACCACGTATAAAAAATAGCCTCGCTGTGCGAGGCAACGTGACGTCGTTCTCGCGTGAAACAAATATGCCGGTGGGATATTTGTAGCGGAAAAT
>JAZPYU010000155.1:0-4322 GCA_045544295.1 Ructibacterium sp.
TCTTATACCAACTACCTCTTTGAAAAAGGCATTGATAAAATGCTGAAAAAGGTGGGAGAAGAGTCTGCAGAAGTAATTATTGCATCTAAGAATTATGTGAAATCTGAGGTGCAATACGAAACTGCTGATTTAATGTATCACTTGTCGGTTGTTCTGGTAGAACAAGGATTAACTTGGGATGATGTCTTCACAGAATTGGCATCCCGGTATAAGAAATAAAAAGAAGAGGAGACATGATTATGAGTTTTGGTATTGAACACGTTTTAATTCTTTCCAAAGACACAAAAGCGTTGGTGAAATGGTACGTTAAGGTGTTTGATTGGGAGATTGTAAGTGATAATGGTCAGGGTACCTATTTGGTGAAGGCTGCTAATGGCAATATGTTAGAATTTGGTTTAAGTGATGTAGAGGGAAATGACCCGCTTAATGCTACCGGTTTCCGACATCTTGCAATTTGTGTTGATGACTTTGAAGAAGCGGTAGAGAAGGTTCGTGCAGCGGGTGTGCCCGGTTTGAAAGATCCGGTTGTTGCAGAGGACGGTTTTGGCATTATGTTCTTTGAAGATATTGATGGCAATGCTGTGCACTTGGTAAAGCGTCCCGTAGCCCTTTAATAAGATGTCTCAAGAGTTTTTTCGGCGATTATTGTTGCCCTTTGCTATTTTTCTGATAGGTTGTTATCTCATTGGTCTTAGAGTCTACCAACATAGAGTGGCAGAACCCAATGTGCCGGTGACCATTGCTGACGAAAATTTGCGGAAGTTGGCAGACGGGGAAACAATAAACTTAAATAGCGCAACCAAAGAAGAATTGATGCGGATTGATGGCATCGGTGAGGTTTTGGCTACACGGGTGATAGGCTATCGGGAAAAGATAGGTGTTTTTCGGGATGTAAACCAAATTAAAAATGTTGAAGGTATTGGCGATAAGATGTTTGAAAGTATCAAAAAATACCTTTCGATAGAACAGGAGTAAAAACAATGGGATTATTTTCGATGAATTACGATAAACCGGGTAAGGGTGTTGATGAAAACGCACCGCAAAAACGCGGCTTTTTCCAGTTTTGGGATATCTATACCCGAAAGTTTAGCCGGTTTGTTCGTGCAAACTTGCTTTACTCTTTGGCGCTAATTCCAACCTTTGTGATTATCTTTTTTATCGTTGGAATTGTTTCCAGTAGTATTCTTTCTGGGGATGGTGTGCAAAATTTTCTGCACCAAATCGCGATGAAATCAGCTGAGGGGCTTGGCGATGCCGCTATGGCGCAGGAATTTTTTACCCAGTTGTTGGTAGGCTTGGATGTAGTTATGCGTTGTGCTATGGCAACGTTGTTTGTTGTTCTCTGGGGTGCAGGCCCTGCAACGGCGGGAATGACCTTTATTATGAGAAATTATGCCAACGAAGAACACGCATGGATTTTCAGCGATTTTAAAGATGCAGTAAAGGATAACTGGAAGCAGTCTTTGCTTGTGTTTGTGATTGATATTATAGCGTTTATATTGCTTTTTGTAGCAATCCGTGTTTATTCCGGTATGGGTGGTGCAGCGGCAAATCTTCAATATATCATTTGGGTGATTGGTATATTGTTTACCATTATGCATTTTTATCTCTATCCTATGATGGTGACGTTTGAACTATCGCTGAAAGATTTATATCGTAATGCATTGCTTTTTGCTATTGGAGCATTGCCGTCCAATGTATTAACTTTGGCACTTGTAGTATTGGTCAATTTAGGGCCCATATATTTGATATTAAAGTTTGCAGGAGATTTTCTTGTACTAACTTTGTTTATATTTGCGATATTGCAAATGGTTATGCTACTTAGTTTCTCTGTCTTTATGATAAACTTTAATACGTATCCTAAGATGAAAAAGTATATGCTCAATGTTGTGAAAGAAAAAGAAGAGTAAAAACTGATTACGAAAGGAGAGGTAGCCAATGATTTTAGATAGAATAACTGCCTCTGCGGATATCAGGCATCTTTCCAACGAGCAGTTACAGACATTGGCAAAAGAAATTCGGGAATTTTTGATTTCGCGGGTTTCTGAAACCGGCGGTCACTTGGCGGCAAACCTTGGCGTTGTAGAATTGACCATTGCCCTGCATCAGGTTTTTGATGTGGAATATGACCGTATTGTATGGGATGTAGGTCATCAGGCGTATGTTCATAAAATATTGACCGGTCGTAAGGATAAGTTTTCTACCTTGCGGCAAATGGATGGGCTGAGTGGCTTTCCTAAGTCGGAAGAGCATATGGCGGATGCGTTTAATACCGGGCATAGTTCTACCTCCATTTCTGCGGCAGTTGGCTTTGCCACCGCTGCGAAACTCCGCGGGGAGGATCGATGCGCCGTTGCAGTTATCGGTGACGGTTCCTTAACCGGTGGTATGGCATTTGAGGCAATGAACCATGCCGGTGCCATTGGAACTCCGGTGGTTGTGGTTTTAAATGATAATGGAATGTCTATTTCTAAAAACGTTGGCGGCTTATCCAAGCGTCTTCGTTATTGGAGAAATACTCGTCGATATTTTAATTTCAAAACAAATGTAAAATCCACCCTTGATAAAATGCCTGTGCTTGGAAAACCTTTAAAACGTGTATTAAAGGCTTTCAAACGTTGGATGAAGCAGATGTTTGTACAAGGTGTATTATTTGAAGATTTGGGGTTTCATTATCTTGGGCCGGTGGATGGACACAACGTGGAACAGTTAAAAGTTGTTTTGGAACAGGCAAAAAATATGAAAAAACCTGTTTTGATTCACGTGCGTACGAAAAAGGGGAAAGGATATCCTCTGGCAGAAAAGAATCCGGAATTCTTCCACGGAGTTCCCAGTTTTGATTTCCATACCGGTAAACCCCTTAAAGCGATGGAAACACCGGATTGGTCGCAAGTTTTTGGAGATATTTTAGTAGAACTTGCAGAAAAAAATCCTAAAATTCTTGCCATTACAGCGGCAATGCCTTCAGGAACCGGCCTTAACAAATTCAGAGAACGGTTTCGGAACCGCTATTTCAATGTTGGTATTGCAGAACAACACGGGGTAACTTTTGCGGCCGCTTTGGCAAAAGCCGGAATGATCCCTTGTTTTGCAGTTTATTCCACGTTTTTGCAACGGGGTTATGACCAACTTTTACACGATGTTGCTTTGCAGGGTCTTCATACAGTATTTTGTATTGATCGGTGCGGTCCGGTTGGGGCTGATGGAGAAACCCATCAGGGTGTCTTTGATATTTCTTATTTAAGTCAATTACCCGGGTTTACCATATTATCACCATCCAACGCAGAAGATTTTAAAAAGATGCTTGAAATTGCCTTTGAGGAATGTAACGGCCCGGTAGCGATTCGTTATCCCAGAGGAGATGCGCAGCATAGTATATGGAATGAAAATGACGTTCCGGTAACACAGGCTTGTCTGCGCAGAAGCGGTGAAGACGTTTTGATTTGCGCAGTTGGAACCACCGTTTATGATGCACTTGTGGCCGCAGAACTTCTTGCCGAAAGAAATATTAGTGCCGGTGTTTTAGAGGTGCGTTCTATCAAGCCTTTGGATGAAAAAACAATTCGGCAATATTATGCCGGAAAGCGACTTTTGGTTTCGGTAGAAGATAATGTTATAACCGGTGGGTTTGGACAGCAACTTTCTGCTACTTTGCAAGAAAAAGTATTGATGTTTGCTTATCCTGATGAGCCTATCGTTCAGGGAACGGTTTCTCAGATCAAAGAGAAGTATGGAGTTTCTGCATCGCAAATTGCAGAGAAAATTTTAAAGGAACTTGGTAAAGGTTAGAGGTAATGCTATGGCAAAACAACGACTGGATCAATATCTGGTAGAACAAGGACTGGTTCCCAGTCGTTCTATGGCACAATCAATGATTATGGCCGGCGAGGTCTATATTAACCAACAAAAAGCCTCCAAAGCAGGAGAAATGGTTACCGGCGAAGAGAAGATTGAGGTGCGGGGGAAAACCCTGCAATATGTGAGCCGTGGCGGCTTGAAGTTAGAAAAAGCAATGAAAGTTTTCCCGGTGAATTTGGAAAATGCCATTTGTATGGATATCGGTGCTTCCACCGGTGGGTTTACCGATTGTATGTTGCAAAACGGTGCCCAAAAAGTCTATTCCATTGATGTAGGCTATGGACAGTTGGCTTGGAAACTCCGTCAGGATGAACGGGTTGTGAATTTAGAAAGAACCAACATCCGTTATGTAACCCAGGAACAAGTTCCTGACCGGATCGATTTTTTCTCGGTAGATGTTTCTTTTATTTCTTTAGGTTTGGTTTTACCGGTTGCTTATCAACTGTTAAAAGAAGATGGTTACG
>JAZPYU010000156.1:0-5094 GCA_045544295.1 Ructibacterium sp.
GATGATCAGCCCAGAACCTTATCGGCATCTATGATTACCATTGGCGATGAGAAACGTGCCATTGGTGTTGCCGGTGTTATGGGTGGTGCAAACTCCGAAGTGACAGAAGATACCACCGAAGTTCTTTTTGAGGCGGCTACCTTCCATCCGGTATTGGTTCGTCGTGGTGCAAAGGCGCTGGGTATGCGTACCGAGGCATCTGCACTCTTTGAAAAAGGCTTGGATCCGGAAAACTGTCTGCCGGCTATTAACCGTGCTTGTCAGTTGCTTTCCCAGTTTGGTGGTGAAGTGGTTTCCGGTGTGATTGATTTGTATCCCGACAAGAAAGAAAAGAGAATTCTTCCTTTTGAACCGGAGAAAATGAACCGTTTCTTAGGTCTTTCTATCAGCGAAGAAGAAATGGTTCGGATTTTGACCAGTCTGGAATTTGAAGTAAAAGACGGTATGGTTTATGTTCCTACCTTCCGGAATGATATCGAAGGTATGGCAGACGTTGCGGAAGAAGTGGCAAGAATTTACGGTTATGACCGGATTCCTTCTACCATGATGCAAGGTTCTGTCTGTGTAGGTGGTAAGACGGAAAAACAACTGTTAGAAGATACCATCCGCAAAGAATTGGCTGCCTCCGGTCTTTATGAGGCGGTAACCTTCTCCTTTATTGACCCCAAAGAAGTTGATATGGTGAAGATTGCGACAGATGACAGTCGCCGGAATATGGTAAAGATTTCCAATCCCTTAGGCGAGGAAAACAGTGTGATGAGAACCGATATGCTCTCTTCCATTATGAAGAGTCTGCGTACCAATTATAACCGCAGAAATCCGCAAGCAGGCCTTTTTGAATTAGGTACCGTTTACTGCCCGATAGAAGGCGAAACCCTGCCGGAAGAAAAACTGGTAGTTGCAGTAGGTATGTATGGGAATAAAGATTTCTATGATGCAAAAGGTATCGTAGAACAGTTGTTAGACAGTATCGGCATTGAAAAGTACAACTTCTCTGTTTGTGAGAATGACCCGTCTTTCCATCCTGGCCGTACGGCAGAGGTTTGGGTGAAGGGTGAAAAGGTTGGTATTGTGGGACAAATTCATCCGGAAGTTTGTGCAAACTTCAAGATTTCTGCTGAGGTTTATGGTGCACTTTTAGACTTCAATACCTTGCTGAAATACCATACGGTAGACCGTCATTATAAGGCACTGCCTAAGTTCCCGGCAACCGGCCGTGATATTGCAGTTCTTGTGGACAAAGCAATTCCGGTAGGCGAGATTGTGAAGATTTTTGAAAAACAGCAGAGTGAGATTTTAAGAGAATATAAGTTGTTTGACGTTTATGAAGGTGAACAGGTAGGGGAAGGCAAGAAGAGTGTGGCTTATTCTTTGACCTTCCGTGCAGATGACCGTACCCTGACCGATCAGGAGGTAGGCGCTGTAATGGATAAGATTTTGGAGGCTTTGCAGAAAGAATTAAAGGCAGAACTCCGCTAAATAAAAAAGAAAGGATGATCTCAATGGAAAATAATAATATGATGCATACCATGAAATTTGATGTGAAAGCCGAAAAGCCTATGAAACCCAGAGATATTTTGCTGGCGGTTCATGATGCGTTGATGGAAAAGGGATATAACCCCATCAGTCAGATTGTGGGGTATGTGTTATCCGGGGATCCTTCCTATATTACATCATACCAAGGCGCCAGAAACTTAATTCGCCGTCTGGAACGGGATGAAATTCTGGAAGAATTGGTGACTTTCTATGTAAATCATAAAGATGCATAAGTAAGAAAGGATGATAGAACGATGATGGATGAGAAAAAAGTTGCTATGATACTGGAACTTTTGCATCGGGATTGCAGAACGCCCTTAGAACAAATGGCGACCATGTTGAACTTGCCGATGGAAGAAGTAGCCAAAATCATTGATGAATTAGAAGAAAAGAAAGTGATTTTAGGCTACGGCGCTAGAATTAACTGGGACAAAGCCAATGGCAGCGATGTGGTAACGGCGTATATTGAACTTCGGGTTACCCCACAGCGTGACTTGGGCTTTGACCGGATTGCGGAGAGGATTTATCAGTATCCGGAGGTAAAAGCGGTTAATTTGATGAGTGGTAGTTATGATTTTGGTATCACTGTAGAAGGTAAGAATATTCAGGAGGTTGCCAGATTTGTATCCCAACATCTGGCGGCAATGGAATCTGTGGTTGGTACCGCAACCCACTTTGTCCTGAAACGTTATAAGTATGACGGCGTGGTTTGTGCGCCTCCTTCTAAGGATGAAAGGGAGTTTATTTCGTTATGAGTATCGATATGAATCATCTGCTCAATCCGGTTGTTCGGGACATTCCGCCCTCCGGCATCCGTAAGTTTTTTGATGTTGCAGCAGAAATGAAAGACGCTATCTCTCTGGGTGTGGGTGAGCCGGACTTTGTGACACCTTGGCATATCCGGAACGAGGGTATTTTCTCTTTGGAACAAGGTAGGACCTACTATACGTCCAATGCGGGATTAAAAGAACTGCGTCAGGAAATCGCCAATTACTTAAAACGGCGTTTTGATGTGGCCTATGACCCGCTTTCTCAGGTTGTGGTAACCGTTGGCGGTAGTGAGGCAATTGACCTTTGTTTCCGCTCCGTCTTAGAGCCGGGCGATGAAGTTTTGATTCCGGAACCCAGTTTTGTATGTTATCAGCCTCTTGCCTCTTTGGCAGGTGGTGTGCCGGTTCCCATTGTGACCAAAGCGGAAAATGCCTTTCGCCTGACAGCCGAAGAATTAAAGGCGGTCATCACCCCAAAAACCAAAATTTTGGTGTTGCCTTTCCCCAATAATCCTACCGGTGCGGTTATGCGGAAAGAACATTTAGAAGAAATTGCCGAGGTGCTTGATGGTACCGATATTTTGATTTTGGCTGATGAGATTTATGCGGAACTCACCTATGGAGAGGGACGTCACGTTTCCATTGCAAGTATTCCGGAGATGTACGAAAGAACGGTGCTTGTCAGCGGTTTTTCCAAAGCCTATGCTATGACCGGTTGGCGTTTGGGTTATGCCTGCGGCCATCCGGATTTGATTAAGGCTATGACAAAAGTCCATCAGTTTGGTATTATGTCAGCGCCGACCTTGGCGCAGTATGCGGCGATTGAGGCTTTGAAAAATGGCGATGAAGATATTGCCATGATGCGGGAAGAATATGACCGCAGAAGAAGAATTATCGTGAAGGGTTTTAATGATATGGGACTTTCCTGCTTTGAACCGGAGGGTGCTTTCTATGCATTCCCGTGTATCAAGAGTACGGGGATGGATTCTAACACTTTCTGCGAAACCTTGCTTTATGATAAGAAAGTAGCGGTAGTTCCAGGATCTGCTTTTGGTGCATCCGGTGAGGGCTTTATCCGTTGTTCCTATGCGTATTCCGTAGAAAAAATCAATGCGGCATTAGAGCGGATTGAGGCGTTTGTCAAGGCGCGGTAACGGGAAAGTAAAGTATATTGACAAAAAATAGAAAATGATATAAAATAAAATCAATATTTTTTAATAACACAGGAGGGTGTTAAAATGAAAAAAATCGTTGCTCTTTTATTGGCTGTTGTAATGATGATGGCGTTGTTTACCGGTTGGGGTAGCAAGAAAGTTACCCTTACCATTCTGGATACCGAGTATGCAGTAGAAGATTATGCTATCTGTATTGCAAAAGAAGATGCAGAACTGTTGGAAAAAGTAAATGTTGCTCTGGCTGAATTAGAAGCAGACGGCACTAAACAAGCGGTTGTAGATAAGTACATCTCCGGCGTTCCACATGACCTTACCTTCCAGGCAAATGCAGAAGGTAAGCCGGAACTTCATATGGCTACCAATGCTCAGTTCCCCCCGTATGAATATTATGAAAACGAAAAAGTTGTTGGTATTGATGCAGAAATGGCTGCCGCTATTGCTGACAAACTTGGTATGAAACTTGTGATTGATGATATGGACTTTGATGCAATCATCACCGCAGTACAGACCGGCAAATCCGATATGGGTATGGCTGGTATGACGGTTACTGAAGAACGGTTACAGAACATCAACTTCTCTAACACCTATGCAACCGGCATTCAGTCTATTATCGTTCCGGAAGGTAGTAAGATTACCTCTGTTGATGATTTGTTCGCAGAAGATGCTGCATATCTGGTAGGAACCCAGAAGGGAACCACCGGTGACATTTACGCAGAAGGTGATTTCGGTGCAGAACGTGTGATGAAGTATACCTCCGGCAACGAAGCAGTTCAGGCTTTGGTTGCAGGTAAGGTTGACTGTGTTATCATTGACAACGAACCTGCAAAGGCTTACGTAGAAGCAAACAATAAATAAATTTTTCGAAAAAGCACAGGGGACGGATTTCTCCGTCCCTTGTTTTACATTTGAGGTGAAACAATGGACGCATTAACCACTTGGTTTTTAGATATGAAAGCCGACTTTATCCTGAATTTTATTGAGGAAAACCGATGGAAGTTTATCACAACAGGCTTAAAAAATACCCTGCTCATTACTTTTTTATCTTTGATTTTGGGCGTTTTATTGGGCGTTGTTGTGGCGATTGTCCGTTCCAGTTATGATAAGACCTATGCAGAGATGCGTAAGGGCATCAAAAAAACGATGTTTTCCATTCTGAATGGAATTTGTAAGATTTATCTCACCATCATCCGGGGAACGCCGGTGGTAGTGCAACTTATGATTATGTACTACGTTATCTTCGCGTCTTCCAGAAACAGTTTGATGGTTGCAGTATTGGCATTCGGTATCAATTCCGGTGCTTATGTTGCAGAGATTGTTCGTTCCGGCATTATGTCTATCGACGAGGGACAGTTTGAAGCAGGTAGAAGCCTTGGCTTTGATTATAAAAGAACCATGCTTTTTATCATCATTCCTCAGGCGTTTAAAAATGTATTGCCCGCTCTGGCTAATGAGTTCATTGTTCTTTTAAAAGAAACTTCTGTTGCCGGTTATGTTACCATCCGTGACCTTACTATGGGCGGTAATATCATCCGTGCGGCAACCTATTCTCCGTTTATGCCGCTGATTGCGGTAGCAGTCATCTACCTGATTATGGTTATGTTCTTTACCTGGCT
>JAZPYU010000157.1:0-2547 GCA_045544295.1 Ructibacterium sp.
AGGTAGTAGGCGCTTCCAGAAAGACGATTAAACATATTGTTCCTCAGGTAATTTCTTTGGTAGGGCTTACAGATAAGGCAGATTGCCTTCCGAGTCAACTTTCCGGCGGAGAAAAACAAAGAGTCTCTATGGCAAGGGCTTTGGTCAATAATCCGCCCCTTTTGATTGCTGACGAGCCTACGGGGAATTTAGACCCCAATACGGCATTAGAAATCATCAATCTTTTAGAAAGAATTCACAAATTAGGAACAACCGTAGTTGTGGTTACCCATGCAAAAGACTTGGTTGATCGTATGCAGAAAAGAGTAATCACCTTAGAAAACGGAGCAGTGATTCGGGATGTGGAAAAAGGAGGTTATGAACTTGCTTAGAGCCATCGGTTATTTTTTTACACGGGGATTTAAAAATATTTCTCATCACCGCTTGGTTAGTTTAGCTGCTGCCGGTATTGTTACAACAAGTTTGTTGCTTTTTGGCATTTTCTTGCTTATGCAGATGAATTTAAATGCACTTTTGATTCAGGTGCAGGAGCAATGTGAGATTAACGTTTACCTCAACGAAACGATTACAGAGGAAGCATTATTGCAGGTTGAATCGGATTTGATGGGAATTTCCGGAGTAAAAGAAGTACGTTTTTTATCTAAGGATGAACGTTTGAAAAGAGTGAAAGAAACTTCTTATAAAGGGAAAGAATTTTTATTGGAAGATTTTGAAAACGATAATCCATTACGAGATTCCTATATTCTTACACTGACCAATCTGGACCTTGCGGAACAGGTGGCAGAGGAAGCGAAAAAGGTTGCTCAGGTTGACGAAGTAACCAATATGCAGGATCTTGCCAACAAAATTAAAAGGTTTGCTGATATTGCAGAAAAAGCAGGATATCTTTTGATGATTTTGTTTGCTATTGCAGCCATTGTTATTATTTCCAACACGATCCGAATGGGTATGGCATCAAGAAGTCAGGAAATCTCTATTATGCGCAGTGTAGGCGCCTCTGAAAGTTATATCTGCGGTCCTTTCTTGGTAGAAGGTATGCTTCTTGGTTTTTTAGGTGCTTTGGTTGCAACCGGACTGGTTTTGTGGGGATATTCTGCGGCGATTGGTGTTGTTGAGAGTCTTTTAGATTCCAGTGTCTTTACTACCATTCCTATGCTTGATGCTGCAAAAATTGTTGCAATAAGTTTCTTGGGGCTTGGAATCGGGATTGGTTTGATTGGTAGCGGACTTTCGGTACGTCGTTATAAAAATTAAAAGGTGAAGCATATGAATAAAAAAATTACAAAAATTATTGCATTTATCATTGCTTTATTATTCTTTTTAGGAATCGCATCTTCACTTTTAGAACCATTTGTTCTGGCTGCTCCTAAAGATAAAAAACTTCAGGAATATGAAGAACAAGAAAAATCAATATGGCAGGAAATGCAAAAAATTGAAAAAGAACTCAATGGACTGAGTGACGAAATTTTCAATTTGGATCAATCCATTCAAGAAAGTCAAGATGCTCTTGCTCTTTCCGAAAAAGAATTAGCCGTTGCAGAAGAATTAGAGGCAGAACAACGTGAAAAGTTTCGGGAACGTTTTGTTGTTCTTTGCGAACGAGGTACCACATCATACCTCGAAATGATTTTTTCTGCGGAGAGTTTTTCTGATTTGATTGAAAAACTTGTCATAGTACGCGAAATGGCAGAATACGATAGAAATGTCCTGAGTGCTATGGAAAAAGTTAAATTGGAAATTCAAACCCAAAAAGAACTTCAAGAAAAACTTTTAAAAGAACAAGAAGACGCAAAAAAGAATCTGGAACATAAAGAAGCAGAACTTTATCAAAAATCCGCTGATGCGGCAGAAAAACACGCCTCTTTACAAGCAGATAAAAAAGCGTATGAACGTTATCTTGCCGAAAAAGAAGCGGCAGAAAACGCCACAAAGTTAAAAGCTGGCCTCAGCGGCGGAGTTGGTACCGTAGCGGCAGGAAGAATATCTTCCGGTTATTTTACATGGCCTACTAACACTTGGAATATCACCAGTCATTTTTCGCCAAATCGTGTCAATCCTGTTACGGGAGTTTTGCGGGCACACACCGGGACTGATGTGGGAGCAATGCAAGGTGCTCCCATATGGGCAGCACAAAGTGGTACTGTAGTTTTGGCAGAGTATAACGGCGGTTATGGTAACTGTGTTATTATTAATCACGGAAATGGTGTAAAAACTTTATATGGACATATGAGCGCTATTTTAGTAAATCAGGGAGACCGGGTGTCCAGCGGTTCCCAAATAGGAAGAGTTGGTTCTACAGGTAACTCTACAGGTCCGCACCTGCATTTTGAGGTGTTGGTTGATGGTGTTGCTGTGGATCCGATGCAGTTTTTTTAAAAATTAATTAAGGAGAATATTATGTATATCAAAAAACCAATTCTTGTTATTGGTGTCATTACTTTAATTCTCACAACTGTATTTTTAACGATTGGAGCAGTAAACCCATTTGGGTTTACTGCTTTTCGGGATTTATTGCATTTTCAATATGTTAGCAGAGTTGTTATGAAT
>JAZPYU010000158.1:0-2206 GCA_045544295.1 Ructibacterium sp.
ACGGTTTTGGTGGTAGCCTTGGCACTCTCCAGTATGACCTCGGCGGTATTTGCCCTGACTTTTGACGATGTGGAAAACGATCCCACCGTTTCCTGGGCAAAAGCAAACATCAACAAAATGACAGAAGCCGGATATATCAAAGGTTATGAAGATGGTACCTTTAAGCCTTACCGTGCTATTTCCAAGTTGGAATGTCTGCTTTTAATGGCAAGAATTTTAGGTTCTGAGGAAGAAAAATACAGCGCTGTGGCAGACGCTGCATTGGAAATGTATAGCGATACCGTAAGTCGGTACAATACCAATTACTTAGGGGAACTTACCTATCTTTTGTATTTAGGTATCATCAATGAAACAGACTTAGCAAGTTATGCATCTGCTGCTAATGGCAACACGGAACTGCTCCGTCATCAGGCGGCTATCCTGATGGCGAAAATGGCGGGCAGAGATGCAGAGGCCAAAGAATATGATTTGACTTCCGGTTATGCAGACTATACCACCATCCCTGCGGTTTCCAAAAATTATGTAGAATTTGTAACCGCCAAAGGCATTATGAATGGTATGGACAAGACCGAAGACGGTGACCCTCAGTTTTTCCCGCTGAACTCTTTGACCCGTGCCCAGATGGCAACCTTGCTTTCCAGAATGCAGGATTTGTTAAAGCAGTATAGTTATACCGCAACGGTAGAGGAATTAAAATTGAACGACAGCACAATTGCAATGAGCCAAAATAACAGCGTCAGCGACAGAGAATTAAGCGATGATGCGGTTGCTTATCAGGATGGCGTTGCCATTGATTTTGCTGCAATCAAAACCGGTTCTGTGGTTAATGTGATTGAGATTGACGGTCACATCCAGTTGGTTGAAGTTGCAGAAGAAGGCTCCGGTGCAATCAACAAAGGAATTGCGGTTTATGCTAAAATTTCCGCTTTGTTGGATGTATCCCAAGGGAAAAAGATTACCTTAGCAGACACAGAAGTTTCTTCTTCTACCGCAACTTATTTTACAGCAGAAGACTGTGCTTACACCGTAAAGGGCGCAAAGGCAAGATTTGGTGATTTGAGCAAAGGCGACTTTGTAAAAGCCATCATCGAAGATGGTTTGATTACCTCTATCGCGGTAGTTGATAAGAACACCACCATCGAAGGTGTTATTACCGCCATTGACTTTGACGAAGACAATCACGTTTATCTGACCGTAGAAGACCAATATGACGGTGCACAGCAGTATGTGGTTTCCAACAAAGGTGCTAAGGTGAATCGGGATGAAGAAACTGCAGAATATCGTGACTTAGGCATTGGCGACCAAGTTGTATTAACCCTGCTCTATGGCAAAATCACCAACGTGGTAGCCACCAGTAATGCGGAAAGATTTTCCGGTATCCTCAGAGAAATTGTTTTGGCTAAGAAATCTTCTTTGACCATTGAAATCGACGGCGAAGAAAAAGTCTTTGGTTTGAAACTTGGTGCAAAAATTAAGGTTAGCGGTGTGGAAGCAGACATCTATAAACTGCGTCCCGGCAACAGCGTTAGCGGTATCTTAGAAGGTACTGAAATTCGTACCTTGAATGCGTCTGCCACCGTTGTTAGCGAAAAAGGCGAATTTACTGCCGTTGCAGAGAGTGTCAACACCAATTATAAAGTAATTACCGTTATCGACGAAAACGAAGAAGAACAGAGCATCTATTATAATTCCAAAACAAAGTTCTTAAAGAATTCCGGCGAGACCGCTACTGCAAAAGATATTAAGGCAGGACAAACTTTGAATATCACCGGCGCAGAAAACAGCGGTATTTTTGAAGCCACCATTATTATTCTCAAATAAAAAAGTTTTATGACACAAGTTTTCCTGCCCACAGATTTTGTGGGCGGGATTTTTTTCTTGAAAAACCATTGCAATTTTTAAAATTCTGTGATATAGTATATAAGATTGAAAAAGGACCTTTAGCTCAGTTGGTTAGAGCAACCGGCTCATAACCGGTCGGTCCGGGGTTCGAGTCCCTGAAGGTCCACCAAAAAGAAACGACAATTTATCGCAAGATAGATTGTCGTTTCTTTTTGTACTCTTATCTATTCACTATTCTCTCTTCACTCTTCACTAAAATTGTCGTTTCCAGATAAGAGATAAAAGAGAATAGAGAAGAGATGAAACTTGTATAATAAAAATGGACTACCAAAAGAGTGAAAATATGATATAATATTTTCAGGAG
>JAZPYU010000159.1:0-1918 GCA_045544295.1 Ructibacterium sp.
CTTCAACGAAAGCGAAGGCGATGAAAAGACCGGTGTACAGATTGTGCTTCGTGCATTAGAAGAACCGGTTCGTCAAATCGCTTACAACGCCGGTGTAGAAGGCAGTGTTATCGTAAATAAAATTCAGGATAGTCCGGTTGGCGTTGGATACAATGCGTTAATTGATGAGTATATGGATATGATTAAAGGCGGTATCGTTGACCCCACCAAGGTAACACGTTCTGCACTGGAAAATGCAGCAAGTATTGCATCTATGATTTTGACAACAGAAAGCGTTGTTGCTGATAAGCCCGATCCCGCGGCAGAAGCAGCGGCAAATGCGGCGATGGCTGGTGCCGGCGGAATGTATTAAGAACCAAAGGTCCTCGCAAATGAGGACCTTTCTTTTTTTAGTTGACTTTTATTTAAAATTTTGTTATAAATATCATAGAATTTTATGTAGAAATGGCAGGTAATTTTATGACATTAAAAAAACTTTTGATCATTTTTTTGGTTTTGACTTTATGCACCGCATTGTTTGCGGGTTGTGGAGCCGGCAAGGCCGGAAGCAATGTGCCCGGGAATACACTTGATGCAAATGCAAAGGTTGTTACTGTGGGTGATACCAGTATTACCATGGGAGAATTCCAATACTATATCTATACAGCGGCTTTGGCAAAGGCATATAGCGTTGACCCGACGGTTGCGGATTTGGAAGCCTTTGATTGGAACCAAAAAGCAGAATTCGGAAAAACTCTTTCGGAAGAAATCATAAAAGAGGCTTTTGATAAAGTTTTATATGAAAATATTATGATTTCCGAAACCGGAAAAAATGGTATCGCA
Source organism: Ructibacterium sp. (assembly GCA_045544295.1). GTDB lineage: Bacteria > Bacillota > Clostridia > Monoglobales > Monoglobaceae > Ructibacterium. The sequence goes on from JAZPYU010000159.1 coordinate 823, forward strand.
TTATCGAAAGAGGAAAAGGACGATATTGGTAAAAAAGTCAATGAATATGTAGAACAAGCAGGGGAAGAACCCTTTTTACTTACTGCAAACGCAAATGGAATTAATAATAAAGAAGATTATAAAAACTTGATGCTTCGTCTTTTGCTCGTACAAAAAGCGGAAGAAGAGATAACCCAAAATTTTGATAAATACAATCCCGCAGACGCGGATCTTACAACCTATCGGGCAGAAGATAGGGTTACTGCACAACATATTTTAATTACTAACGAAAGTGAAAAACATTCAGATCCTAAAGCGACCATCAACGAAGTGTTGGCTCGTGCAAAAGCCGGCGAAGATTTTGTTGCATTGATGGATGAATATAACGAAGATCCCGGTGCTACTGCCGCCGGATATACCTTTGGCCCCGGCGAAATGGTTGTGGAGTTTGAAAAAGCGGCATTTGCATTAAATTGTGGTGAAATCAGCGATGTAGTCAAGACAGAATATGGATATCACATTATTAAAAGATTGGTTGGTTTAGCAGAATTACAACAATACTGGGTTGCTAATACAGAGTATCGTGTTGCGGAAGATTTGATTTCTGATATCTCTGTTGGCGATATTATGAAAGCGGCATTTTTAGCACAAAAACAATTACAATCCGGAAATAAATAAGAAAAAGGAGAAGAAGATGGAACACACAAACATTCAGGTAACCATGGAAAACGGCAAAACTTTTGTGATTGAGTTGATGCCGGAATATGCACCAAAAACAGTAGAAAATTTCAAAAAATTAGTTGAAGAAGGTTTTTATGACGGATTAACCTTCCATCGGGTTATTGATGGTTTTATGGCACAAGGCGGCGATCCGTTAGGCAATGGAATGGGTGGTAGCGACGAGAACATTCCGGGCGAATTTGCAATGAACGGCTTTGCTGATAACACCCTTTCTCACCAAAGAGGCGTTATCTCTATGGCGCGGTCTGCAAACCCCAATTCAGCAAGTAGTCAATTTTTCATTTGCTATGATGATGCAAGTTTCTTGGATGGTCAGTATGCCGCTTTTGGACAAGTGGTAGAAGGCATGGAAACCATTGATGACTTTTTAACTGTA
>JAZPYU010000160.1:0-2677 GCA_045544295.1 Ructibacterium sp.
CCGACCTTTGAATACTTTGACGTATACCATACCGCTACCCCCAATAAAGCGGAGAGTATGTTTAAGTTTTTTGATGCAGACGGCAGAATGTTGGCACTTCGTCCGGATTTTACTACTTCGGTTGCGCGTCTTGCTGCTACCAAACCGGTAGGAGAAACTTTGCCTTTGCGCCTCTGTTATTCCGGTAGTGCTTTTCAAAACGATGAAGCGTTCAGTCAGGATCGGCAACGGGAATTTTCTCAGGTTGGTATTGAATTGATTGGTGAAAACAGCGCCAATGCAGATGCGGAGGTTATTCGCATCGCCATTGAAACCTTACTTGCCGCCGGTATGAAAAAATTCCAGATTGATATCGGTCAGGTTGGGTACTTTATTAGCCTTGCAAAACAAGCCAATCTTGATGAAACTGAAATCGATACACTTCGTCGTATGATCAATGACAAAGACTTTGTTGCTATCAGTCACTTCTTAGAAAAATTCTCTATGCCGGAGGATTTGAAAGAATGTTTTATGGAAATGCCCAATCGTTTTGGTACCATTGGGGTTCTTGACGAGGCAATGCAGTCTTCTTGCCTCCAAGAAGATGCCAAAGGGGCTCTACTTAATTTAAAACAGGTTTATGAACTTTTAAAAGAACAAGGATTGGAAAAATATGTTTCCATTGACCTTGGTATGGTTTCTCATTTAGATTATTATACGGGATTGATTTTTAAGGGTGTTGCTTATGGTGTTGGGTTCCCGATTTGCTCCGGTGGTCGCTATGATAACCTAATGGAGAAGTTTGGAAGAAAATTGCCGGCAACCGGGGCGGCAATCGGTGTGGAACGGTTGATGTCTGCGCTCCGGGACGAAAAGTCTACCAAGAGTGATGAAAAGGCATCGGAATATGTTACGGTGGCTCTTGCCAAAGGTCGCCTTGCGGAACTTTCTGTCGAGATTTTTGAAAAACTCGGTTTTGATGTTGCGGAAATGAAAACCAAAACCAGAAAATTGATTTTTACCGACGAGAATAAAAAATTTAAGTTTATTTTGGTCAAGGCATCTGATGTTCCCACTTATGTGGAATATGGTGCGGCAGATGTGGGTATTGTTGGTAAAGATACCTTGCTTGAAAGCGGTAAAAATCTTTACGAGGTTTTGGACCTTGGTTTTGGAACCTGCAAAATGGCTGTTGCCGGTCCCAAAGAAATGCGTGGCAAATTAGAGGGCAGAAATATTATGCGGGTTGCCAGTAAATATCCGGAAATTGCCAAAGATTATTTTCACAGAGCAAAAGGTCAGACCGTTGATATTATTAAATTGAATGGTTCTGTGGAATTAGGACCTTTGGTTGGACTTTCCGAAGTCATTGTTGATATTGTGGAAAGCGGAAAGACTTTGATAGAAAATGGTCTGGAAGTATTAGAAGATGTGTGCGCATTAAGCGCCAGATTGGTGGTTAACCGTGTTAGTATGAAACTGCACCGGGAACCCATTGTGGAGTTAATTCGTGACATTAAAGGAGAATTAAAGTAATGCGATTGTATCCTGCGATAGACATTATTGATGGAAAGTGTGTTCGCCTTTCTCAAGGGGATTATCAAAAAAAGACAACTTTTGCCGAAGACCCGATTGCTGTGGCGAAACAATGGCAGGCAGAGGGTGGAGAATTTTTGCATCTGGTGGATTTAGATGGTGCAAAGTCCGGCGATATGCCTAATTTTGATTTAATCACAGAAATTGCCAGAACCTTGGATATTCCTGTTGAAATCGGTGGCGGTATCCGTGATATGGAAGCGGTAGAAAAGTATTTGAAAAATGGTGTCTATCGGGTCATTTTGGGTACTGCGGCTATTCGCAATCCGGAATTTGTCAAAGAGGCAGTTGCTCGTTTTGGAGACAGAATTGTTGTTGGCATTGATGCCAAAGACGGTATGGTTGCTGTCAACGGTTGGGAAGAAGTCAGCAATGTTTCTGCTTTGGAACTTGCCAAACAGATGGAAGGCTTTGGTGTTAAGACAATGATTTATACTGATATTGCTACTGATGGGATGTTAAATGGCCCCAATGTAGAGGCAATGCAGGAAATGACAAACCATGTGTCCATAGATATTGTTGCATCCGGCGGCGTTACTTGCCTTTCTGATTTAGAACAGTTAGCCAAAACCGGTGTTGAGGGTGCCATTGTTGGTAAAGCGCTTTATACCGGGCACATACAACTGAAAGATGCGGTTTCGGTATGTAAGGAAATTTCTTAAATGATTTAATAAAATTTTACATAAAGAGGGTATGAACAATGGAATTTTTAAAGGATTTAAAGTTTGATGAAAAAGGTCTCATTCCTGCCATTGCACAGGATTGTGTCAGTGGAGAAGTGCTGATGTGTGCTTATATGAACGAAGAAAGTTTGCAAAAGACGATTGAAAACGGTCATGCAATCTATTTTAGCCGTAGCAGACAGGAATTGTGGGAAAAAGGTGCAACTTCCGGTCATTATCAAACCGTGAAAGAAATTTTGGTTGATTGTGACGGTGACGCTTTGGTTTTAAAGGTGGAACAAGAAAGTGCGGCTTGTCATACCGGAAACTATTCCTGTTTCTACCGCAAGTTGGTAGACGGCAAGTTGGTGGAAATTCCTACCGAAGGTGCGGTAAGTCCGCAAATCCTTTATGATGTGTATAACGTAATTGTTGACCGT
>JAZPYU010000161.1:0-12848 GCA_045544295.1 Ructibacterium sp.
AAGGAAGAATATCTTAAATATCTGGACAAACAATCTCCGGAGAGCCCTATCCTTAAAGATTGCCTGTGGGCATTTTTCGTAGGCGGAGGGATTTGTGTCATTGGGCAGGCTTTTTTTGATTTCTATCAAAAGGCGTTTTCTCTGCCGGAAGAGCAGGCAAGAACGGCGGTAAGCATAACCATGATTTTTTTAGGAGCACTCTTTACCGGACTTGACCTTTACTGCAAACTTGGGAAATACGCCGGTGCCGGAACGTTGGTTCCCATTACCGGTTTTTCCAATGCTATCGTGTCGCCGGCAATGGAATTTAAAAAAGAGGGATTGGTTTTGGGACTTGCGGCAAAGATGTTTGTGATTGCCGGTCCTGTGTTGGTCTATGGAATTACCGCCTCAGCAGGTGTGGGGCTTATTTACTGGCTTTTTCAAATGATAGGAGGGTAACATGGGAAAAAGAATCGGCAGACAGACGGTGGCGTTGGAAGAGGGGGTCTATATTCGTTCTTCCGGTGCCATTGTGGGTAGTAAAGAAAAAGAGGGTCCCTTGGGGAATTATTTTGATGTGACTCTCCCTAATGCAGAATGGAACGAGGAAACTTGGGAAAAAACTGAAAGCAAAATGCAACGGGAGGCGGTAAAACTTGCCATCCGTAAAGCAGAACTGGAACCGGAAAATATTGATTATATCTTTGGCGGAGACTTATTAAATCAATGTATCGGTGCCGGATTCGGGATGCGGGACTTGTCCATCCCCTTTTTTGGGATTTATGGGGCTTGTTCCACGATGATAGAAGGGATTAGTCTTGGTGCAATGGTAACCGAGGGCGGCTTTGCCCAAAATGTTGCGGCGGTGACATCCAGCCACTTTGGTACCGCAGAACGACAGTATCGGATGCCCTTAAACTACGGTGGGCAAAGAACCCCTACCGCCCAATGGACGGTAACAGGTTCCGGTAGTGCCATCATCTCCCGGGAGACGGGGGATATTCAAATCACCCATATCACCACAGGAGAAATCACCGATATGGGCGTCAAAGACCCCAACCATATGGGCGGTGCTATGGCACCGGCAGCCCTTTCCACCCTGTTGGCACATTTTAAAGAAACCGGATTTTCCCCTAATGACTATGACCTTATCCTAACCGGTGATTTGGGTACGGTAGGCAGTACCGTGCTGATTGATTTAATGAAAAAAGAGGGCTATGATATTTCCCAAAACCACCAGGATGGCGGTTGTATGATTTATCATATGGAAGAACAAGACGTCCACGCCGGAGGCAGCGGTTGCGGATGTATCGGTTCCGTGCTTTGCGGTTATGTATTAGATGAAATGCGAAAGGGCAGGTGGCGGACGGTTCTTGCCATTGGTACCGGGGCACTTCTTAGCCCAACTTCCAATCTGCAAGGAGAGTCGGTGCCGGGGATTGCCCATGCAGTAAGACTGGAATATCAGGGATGCGGAGGAGATGTATGCAGTATTTAAATGCTTTTTGGGTAGGCGGTCTGATTTGTGTGGTAGCACAAATCCTGATTGATAAAACCAAACTGACCCCGGCACGGATTTTGGTGATCTTTGTGGTGCTGGGCGCAGTTTTGGGTGGACTTGGTATTTATGAACCTTTGGTAAAATACGCCGGTGCCGGTGCCACCGTGCCGATTATCGGCTTTGGAAACCTTTTGGCACAAGGGGTCATCAAAGGAGTGAATGAAAGCGGTTTCCTTGGAATTATTACCGGTGGAACCACCGCCGCCGCAGGTGGCATTGCCGCCTCTGTTGTCTTTGGTTTTTTGATAGCAATTATCTTTAATCCAAAAATAAAGTCATAATTATGACGCCTTTTTAGTTAAATAATATACGTTATACCGTCAGTATATAGTGATAGTTTGACGAATATAAGTTATGCTTTATACGTTATTATTTATTGAAAAGGGGTGTTTGTATGGCTGTTGACCGTTCTAATTGGCCACGTTATACACTGCGGCTTTCTCGGGAAATGTTAGACAAACTGGAATATATTGCGGAATACGAAGGAAGAACCAAAAGTCGTGAATTGGAACAATTAGTCAAAATAAAAATCGCCGAGTTTGAAAAAGAACACGGCCCCATTGACCTTGACGAATTTTATCACATTTAAAAAAGGTAGCATTGCAAAGCAATGCTACCTTTTTGCGGTTTTGTACTTCCTTACCGTCTTGCATTTTTGTCAATGGGATATAACAAACAAAAATCTTCTAAACAGATTTCCTTTGCGGTTTGGGCAAGGAGGGCCCAGGTGGCAAAGTCAATTACGCCGGTGATGGGCAGACCGTTCTGCCGTTGAAAGAGAGCAACTGCCTCTGTGGTTTCTTTTTCAAAAAGACCATCAGGATTGATAAGAACGCCACCCTCTAACCGATGATTGGCACGGAGAAAACTCTCTGCTTCTAAGACGTTCTGTCTGTTGTCATACATATTAAACTTCATACCTGACCTCCTTGACCGGTTTCGGAAAGAGGATAGCCGGGATACTGACCCGGGGAACGTTCCTCCCCCAAAACCAAATCGTTATACAATTCTGCAATGGCATTCCAGGTGGAAAGTCCCACCGTACCTCTTGGCGGTAGACCAAAGATGCGTTGAAAAGCCAAAACAGCGTTCTGAGTTTCTGCTCCAAAAAAGCCGGTGACGGAAACTTTGGGAATGGCGCTGTTAAAATCAGCAATTTTAGATAAATAGGTCTGCAAATCACGGACACTATCTCCGCTCATTCCACGGCGAAGTGGCGTACCCGGATAAATGGCGGCACCGCCGCCCCGGAAATCTTCCGGCAAACCTGCGATGGTGGATACATAGCGGGAATACAGGGCATCCCAGGTTGCCTGATCCACGATGCCGGTTTGGGGAAGCCCCTCGCTTTCCTGAAAGGCAGAAACAGACCGGGCGGTGTTGGGGCCATAGATGCCATCAATATTCACCGCGGGAATAAAATCGTTAAACTCTGCAATGATGTTCAGGAAAAACTGAATCAGTTTCACATTATCCCCTTGGTCGCCCTCCCGTAGGTCGGTTTTATACTGACGGCTGACGGCGTCTAACTGAACCCCCTCAGAATCCAGTTCGGAAAGACGTTTCACCGTGGTAAAGATAAAGTAGATTTTATACCAAGTGGCTTTTCCCACAATCCCATCCACCGTCAGGTTAAAAATCCGTTGGAATTCCTTGACGGCATCCTCGGTGGGGACATCAAAAAGTCCATCTGTATAAGGGATTTTCGGGATGGCGGGATAGTTTCTGGAAATCCGGTTCAAAAACAGTTGCAAGGATGTAACCGCTGAACCGGAAGACCCCAACTGTAAGGGTGTGCCCGGATAGGTTTGAAATACATCGGTGATGGGGGCGTTTTGCCGCAGACCGATATCGTCACCATAGTAAAATTGCAGAATTTCAAAGGGGGTAAGCCCCTGATTTGCCAAATCCACCGTACCCCATTGGGAAAGTCCGCCGGGACAGGTTGTGGTGGTTCCGTTACAATATTGAGCAAAAATAGGTTCCAAATCTCCCTCACGGATAATATAATCGTTAAACAGGTCGTCAACAATCTGGCTGATATTTTCAAAAATATCCCTGCCCTGCACATAGGACTGGTCAAACTGGGTGGAGTTGGTAATATCAAAGTTATAGCCCTGTGCCGGGTAATGCTCGGTAAAAATCCGGTTTAGAGCATAGGTGATTTGGGTGTAGATATTGGCGCGGATGGCATTCTCCGGCCAGGTGGGGTAGATTTCGCTGGATGCCACGTTTTTGATGTACTGAGCAAAAGGTACGGTGATATTGGGGGCAGAGGCATCCGAGGGTGCGCCCAAATGCACCGTAATATTTTGGGGAATGGAAAAAGTAACCGCCATAGTTTTCCTCCTTTCTATACCAGTCCTTGATTGGTTTCATCTATGACAATTTCTGCCGATGGGTTGATATTTTCCGGCAGGGGAATGAGTGCCACCGGTTGAATGGAGTTGATTTTGTCAAAGATGGGAACATTGATGGCTTCCTCGGTATAATAACCGGGGTATTGAATTTTAATGTTATAGACACTGTAAGGGCGGACACCACTATCCGGAATTTGAGAAAAATCACTGCTGGGTGCGGGAAGAGAGATTTGTTCTGTCAATCCGCTTTGATTTGTGGTAAGATGAGCAAGGACGGCGGGGGTTTCTTCCACCGTGCTAACCAAAACGGTGGCACCCTCTACCGGAATTGCACCCTTTGCCAAAGAAACCTGCACCCGCAATGTGCCGGTTCCGGTCAAGGTTTTGAGTTCTTGCAGGGCGGAGCCTTGGAAATTGTTTGCAGGGGTTCCCTGGGCGGGAACGGCGGAAAAAGAAAAAGATTGTATGCCCATATAGAGGGCATCGTTGAATTGTTGATAGGTATCGTTCACGTTATCGCCTCCTATCCGTTAGTATATGAAAAGAAAATCCGGTTGGTGCATGACCAAAAGAAAAGAGGAAAAGATATGAAAGAAACACAAAGACTAAGTGGAATCAAACTGTCTAAACCCTATGGCGGACATCTCATCTGTACCGATTGCGGACAGATTTTGGGATATCTTTCTCCTGTTCGGGATATTAAAGTTTATTTCAATATCAGGTGCCGTTGCGGAAATGCAGGCTACCTGATGCGGGGTGTGATTCCGGAGACAGGACGGAAAGAAGTTTTTGCCGATAGAGAAGATGCGGTGGTATCCTGCCCTGTATGCAGACGCAATCTGTTTTCTGTCACAGAGCAAACCGGTAGTTTTGGCTTTCGGGTAGCGTGTGCCTGCGGACACGTCTTTGACAGTACCTATCTGCGGGAGCGGGAGGTCTATCCTCTTTGGAATTTACCGGATGGTTGTTTACATAATATAGAGGTTTTGCCCACAGACGAAGAAAAATAATGCTATCCGGGGTATTGGAAGGATTGTCGTAACTTGCGGACGAATGGGACTTGTTTTGTCGGGTGCGTTAAGGTAAAATGTTGGTAGCAATCAAAATGTCCGGGAGGCGACAACGTGGAGAAGAGTTATGAGTTTCAAGATGAGGATGGGGTAAACTATCAAGTGACGTTCCGCCTATTGGAAAAGAGCGGGACGGAGCGATGTTATGGGATTCGGGCAGAGATTTTTGGCGATAAGAAAAATCCGGAGGTAGCGGAAGCCACAGAGCGGTTTTTCACCAAAGAAGAAGCAGAAAAAACCATAGAAATGCTTTGTGAATTTGGGGTAACTCCATGTACCTTATGTGATATCATTTGAAAATTCCTCTCAAAGAAAAGAAGTCTTACCAACTGTTGGTAAGACTTCTTTTCTTTTGGGATACAAAATCCTAACATATTATAAAAAAGAGTAGACAGTCTTTGGTGTTTTGTGCTATGATAGATATGGAAAAGAGTTTTTTGGAGGTTTATGATGGATATTTTTTTAGAGCAGATGATAAAAAGAAAGAGAACCATCGGTGATTTGTTTAAGGTTCTTCTTTGTGTGGTTTGCGCATTTGCTATCTTTTGGGTTCTTCCTGTGATTTTGATTCTTCCTATGGTTGGTTCTATTCTTTTGGCGGTTTGTGTTTTGGCTATTTATTTTCTTTACAGATTGGTTTGTACCATCAATTTAGAATATGAATATACCTTTACCAACGGAATGATGGATGTGGACAAAATTATCAATAGGAAAAGCAGAAAGTCTATGGTGGAAGTCAACATCCGTAAAATAGAAATTGCAGGGAAAAAGGAAAATTCTACCTTTTCAAAGTATATGGCAGACGGGGGCATCAAGAAGATTTATGCTTGTTCCCAAAAAAATGCGGAGGATTTAGGGTTTATCGTCTTCCAGGATAAAGACGGCAAAAATAAAATGCTGCTCTTTAATCCTAACGAAGAGTTGCAAGAGGCAATCCGTCGCTTCAATCCGCAAAAGGTATTCTTTCAATGATGAAGACAGGAATTGATATCGTAGAAATCAGCCGGTTCCGGGAAATGCAGAATTTGGATGATTTCATCAAACGGGTGTTTACCCCAAAAGAGCAGGAATATTTTTCTGCTAAGAAAAACCGTTACGAAAGCATTGCGGGTATCTACGCCGCCAAGGAGGCGTTTTCCAAATATCTGGGAACCGGTATTCGTGGTTTTAACTTTAAAGATATTGAAGTGGTGCATGATGCCTTAGGGAAACCCAAGTTATACTTTATGGGGAAGTTCCAAAATGCAGATTTAAGCATTAGCCATACCAAGACCACTGCGGTAGCCGTGGTTTGCGGTGAGGAAGAAGAAAAGAGGATAGAAGGCATTGACCGTTATCGAGAATTACTCCCAAATCGGACCCCTAATATGCATAAAGGGGATTGTGGCAGAGTTTTTCTCATTGCCGGATCGGTAGGGATGACCGGTGCGGCAACCCTTTCTGCTCTGGGTGCCCTTCGTTGTGGTAGCGGTCTTGTGACGGTGGGGACACCGGCAGAAGCACAACCGGTTCTGGCAACCAAATTGACAGAGGCGATGACGCTGCCTTTGCCAAAAGACGGTGCCCTTTCTTTGATAAAAGAACAAATTCAGAAAAGTGATGTGATTGCCATTGGTCCGGGACTTGGTAAAACTTTGGGCGTGGCAGAGATGTTAAAAATTGTTTTGGAAAGCGGAAAACCTGTGGTGATTGATGCCGATGGTATAAACGTTTTGGCAGAGCATATAAATATGTTAGAGGGGGAACACGGTGATGTGGTTTTGACCCCTCATCCGGGAGAGATGGCTCGGCTTTTAGGGAAATCTGTTCCGGAAAACAAGGAGTGCAGAGAAGAAATTGCCAAAACTTTTGCACAGCGTTATGGCGTGACCCTATTGTTAAAAGGCAAAGACACCGTGGTTGCATCTCCAGATGGTGCGGTAGAGGTGAACCCTACCGGAAATAGCGGTATGGCAACCGGTGGTATGGGAGATGTCTTAACCGGTGTGGTTGCTTCTTGGATGGGACAGGGACTTGACGGTTATTCTGCCGCTGTATTGGGTGCCTTTCTTCATGGGTTGGCAGGAGATTTTACCGCAAAGGATCTTGGCGAGTTTGGGATGATTGCCGGCGATGTGGCAGAACGGCTTCCCAAAGCAATTCTCACACTCCAAACATAATGGAGGGGTTTTGTGAAAAAAGGTATTTCGGTTTTATTTGCCGTGATACTGATGATAAGCCTTGTTGCTTGCAGAGGCAATGAGAGTGAGAAGATGAAAAAACAATACCAAAATTTAAAAAGTTATCAGGCGGAAATCAAGGTCACCGTCAGCGGAAACAAAGGCCCAATGGACTATGAATTCCGGCAAAGTTACCGCAGTCCGGACTGCTATCGTGCCGAGGTAACGGCGCCGGAACGTATGGCGGGTACGGTGGCGATGGCGCAAGGGGATAAAGTTTGGTTCCGGGGTGCCGGAGCCCCTGCGATGCCGTTGGAGGCCAATACCTTAGAGGAAGAGATGGATGTACTCTTCCCCGTTCAGTTTTTCCGGGATTATTTTTTGCAGGAGCCATTGCCGGACCTGACGGAAAATGACGAAGGCTTGATACAACTGGTTTTGCCCGGACGTGGCAGTAACCGATATCGGTTTACCCAACAACTTTGGGTTGATGGGAAAACCAAGAAACCGGTTTCTTTTGTTACCTATGGAATTGACGGCAATGAGATGGTTCGGGTAGAATACCGGGAATTTACACCAAATATAGAATTAGAAGACAGTTTATTTCTTCCTTAAAAGTTTTAACAAAACAAGAATGAAAAGGAGTATCGCAGATGATAAAAGCAAAGGACCGTGCCTGGGCGGAGATTGACCTGGATGCAATCAAGCATAATATTCGGCAAATCCGTGCCTATGTGCGTCCGGAAACCAAGATTCTTGGTGTAGTCAAAGCGGATGCTTACGGTCACGGCTATTTGCAGGTGGCAAAAACCTTATTGAAAAATGGTGCAGATTGGTTGGCTGTGGCGTGTCTTGATGAAGCGGTACAACTGAGAAGAAGCAACATCAAAAGCCCCATTCTGATTTTGGGGCATATCAGTCCCGATGAGGCAGAACAGGTCGTTCGGGAAGATATTATTTCCACCTGCTTTGATTATGATTTGGCAAGAAACCTTTCCCGTGCTGCAGCAAAGTTAGGGAAAAGGGTAAAAATACATATTAAAATTGATACCGGTATGGGAAGGATTGGGTTTCGGTATATCGAGGACGGAGAAATCAATCAGGAAACCGTGGACCAAATTCTTAAAATGGCAGTGCTCCCCAATCTGGATATCAATGGTATCTTTACCCATTTCGCAGTTGCCGATGAAGATGATGATGCCTATACCGAAATGCAGTTCAGACGGTTTTCGGAACTTTGTGACAGACTCAAGGCCAGTGGTCTGGATATTCCGGTGAAGCATTGTTGCAATAGCGCTGCGCTCATTCGTTTTCCCAAGATGCATATGGATATGGTCAGACCGGGGATTATCCTTTATGGAATGCGCCCCTCCGCGTTTGTGGATTGTGGACGGATGCATTTAAAACCTGCTATGACCTTAAAAGCCAGAATTACCAATGTGAAAGAAGTAGAAGAAGGTGTCAGCGTCAGTTACGGTCGGCGTTTTTCGGCAACCGGGAAAACCAAAATTGCCACATTGCCCATTGGCTATGCAGACGGCTATCCAAGAATACTGTCTGGCAAGGCAGAAGTTCTTGCGAATGGAAAAGTTTGCAAACAAATCGGAACAATTTGTATGGATCAATGTATGATTGATGTTACAGCGGTGAATACTATATCTGTCGGCGACGATGTCATTTTATTCGGCAAAGACCGGGATATAGAATTACCGGTAGGAAATCTTGCCGAGAAAATGGGGACTATCAATTACGAAATCCTTTGTATCATCGGCAAACGAATTCCCCGTATTTACCTTAAGGGTGGAAAGATTATAGAGGAGCATAATTATCTTTTTGACGCTCCTGTATCGGTTTGATTTACTCGTGTACATAATTCATATCCGTTGCAAGTCCCGTTTATGTACCAAAATCAGCCAAGCCGCATAGAATGCCTATGAAAAAGGATTTCAATTCTAAAAGGCGGAGTGTGAAAAAACTTGGTAGTAAAACGAGGAGACATTTATTATGCAGATCTAAGCCCGGTGGTGGGCTCGGAACAAGGCGGTATTCGTCCGGTTCTGATTATTCAGAATGATGTGGGCAACCGATACAGTCCTACGGTGATTGCTACGGCGATTACATCACAGGTAAACAAAGCAAAAATGCCCACCCATATAGAGATTGATGCCGGCGGTTTTGGACTTTCCCGGGATTCGGTGGTTTTGGCAGAACAGATAAGAACCATTGATAAAAGACGGTTAAAAGAAAAAATCGGGCATCTGGATCATCAACTGATGGACAAGGTCAATGAGGCTCTGGAGATTTCTTTCGGTCTCTCCTGAGTTAGAAATAGGAACCATAGAGAAAGGATGAAAGGTATGAAAAAATTTGTAGTGAGCGGTATCATTCTGGTGTTATGTCTGGCACTGGTCGGGGGAATGGCGGCATTCTCAGAGCCGGGCGGTACTGATGACCCGGTAGTGACCAAAAGTTACATCGTGGATATTGTGATTCCGGAAATTAAAGCATACATTGATGAACGGTTTGGCATTGCAGCCGCAGAAGGCGTAGTCACCGGCAGAAATGACAGTTTTTCCGTGGTAGAAGTCAGCACAGGGGAAACCGTGATTGGCGAAGCCGGTGCAGAAATGATTCTTCGTATGGGAAAAGGAATCATCATTGCAACCCAAAAAGGCGGTCTTGCGGATGTCACCACAGGATATGACCTAAGCAACGGTACCGCTATGCCAGCAAACCATCATTTGATTGTGCCGGTAGCAGATGGTCGTGGATTTAAAGCAGAGACGGATGTGCTTGTTATGATTAAAGGCGCCTACACCATCAAGTAATCCAGTCGTGCTTGAAAATTGGCGACCTTTGTCCGTGACTTCGGCTTGGCAAGACAGTCATGTACAAAAAGTACACTCCTGCCTTACCAAACCTTGCCCCGAACAAAATTCATCCAATTTTCTGCGCACTCGTTTGATAAAAAGGCAAAATTGTAGGGGCGTTCACCAACGTCCCTTTTTTGCGCCTGCCATTCCTCTTCTTATATCGAACAAATCTCACCTAATTTTCTGTTCCCTCGGTTGGTGCAAATTGTGTGAAAACATTGTAGGGGACGTTCGTGAACGTCCCGTATCATTTGCGAAAACAAAACCCCCGTGTGCTTTTAACACACGGGGGAATTTTTTAGTTTTCTTTGTTATGGCAGATATCTTTCATTGCACAACCGCCGCAACCGCAGGAACAGGAACCCTTGCCGGATTTCCTTTTATGGATTTCTGAAACAACGATAGCAATAAAAATGATAGCCACAATAGAAAAGGTGAAAATGGTCGGAACATTCATAAAGATACCTCCTTAGTTCATGGTGTCATAGGGGTTTTTCCTGAAAAGCAAATATCCCAAAAGACCAGTAAAGATGATGGCAGAAATCGTGCCAAAGAAATTTCCGCATCCGATAAACCATGCACCAAACTGATAGATGATTAAAGATGTCATATAAGCCAAAGCGGTCATCCAACCTAAGGCAAAAAAGGTCCACTTTGCATTGTTCATTTCCCGGCGAATAGCCCCCATAGCCGCAAAACAGGGGGCGCAGAGCAGATTAAAGACAAGGAAAGAAAATCCTGCCAATCTACTGCTGAAAAACTCTGCGCCAATCATTTCTAAGGCAGAGACGTTCCCCTCGGCAATGCTGCTTCCCATAGCGGAAAGAGAACCAAAAACACCTACGACTTCTTCCTTAGCCACCAATCCCAAAATGGTGGCAACCGCGGTCTGCCAACTGCCAAATCCAAGGGGAGCAAAAAGCCAGGCAAGGCAGTTTCCTAACAACTCTAAAATAGAGGTTCCGCCATTTCCCTCGGTAAGATAATGGAAACCACCGGTAAAGGAAAGACTGTTCAAGGTCCAGATAATGATACTTGCCGCAATGATGACGGAGCCGGCACGCTTCACAAAGGACCAACCCCGTTCCCAGGTTCCCCGAAGCACATTGGTGACGGTGGGAGCGTGGTAAGAGGGAAGTTCCATCACAAAGGGTGCGGGATTTCCGGCAAAGGCCTTGGTTTTCTTTAAGATGATACCGGAAACAATCACCGCGGTAATACCGATGAAGTAAGAAGCGGTGGCAATCAATCCGCTTCCGCCAAAGAGGGCACCGGCGATAAAACCAACCATTGGCATCTTCGCACCGCAAGGGATAAAACCGGTGGTCATAATGGTAATCTTGCGGTCACGGTCTTGTTCGATGGTACGGCTTGCCATAATGCCGGGCACACCGCAACCGGTGGCTACCAGCAAGGGAATAAAGGATTTGCCGGAAAGACCAAATTTGCGGAACAGTTTATCCATAATAAAGGCAATTCGGGACATATATCCCACATCTTCCAAAATGCAAAGGAAAAGGAAGAGGATTAACATCTGCGGAACAAAGCCAAGTACGGCACCAATACCGCCCACAATACCGTCCATAATCAAAGAATAGAGCCATGGGGCAATGATAGGAGTACCGTCTGCTCCTAAAAAAAGAAGATTGAAAAGATCAGGAATGCTATAAAGACTGCCAAGGAAGGTGTTCTCGCCATAGGTTTCGGCAAAGGAACCAAAAAGTCCGTCATTCATAAAGTTGACAGTCCAATCGCCTACGGTGCCAATGGATAAGGTGTAAACCAGCCACATAATTCCCACAAAGATGGGAAGAGCCAGAATTCGATTAGTGACAATCCTGTCAATTTTGTCGGAAACGGTGAGTTTCCCGGCATTCTTCTTTTTGTAGCATTTTTGCATCAGGCGTTCTATGTATTCGTATCTCTCGTTGATGATAATGCTTTCTGCGTCATCATCCAACTCTTTTTCTGTGGAAATGATATCTTCTTCCATATGTGCAAGAACGTCAGTGGAAAGATTTAGTTCTTTCAAAACCTTTTCGTCCCGTTCAAAGATTTTGATGGCGTACCACCGTTGCAGCGTTTCCGGCATATGATGAACGGCTGCCTCTTCAATATGAGCAAGGGCGTGTTCCACCGCACCGGAAAAACGATAGGAGCGAAAAGGAACCCTGGTTTTGACAGCAGAAATGACCGCTTCGGTGGCTTCCTGAATACCCTCGTTTTTTAATGCGGAAATTTCTACCACAGGACAGCCCATCCCTTTGCTGAGTAGTTCCAAATCAATCTTATCACCGTTTTTTCGGACTAAGTCCATCATATTGACGGCAATGACCACCGGAATGCCTAATTCCATCAACTGGGTGGTAAGGTAGAGGTTTCTTTCTAAATTGGTGCCGTCTACCACATTCAAAATGGCGTCCGGTTTTTCTTGAAGCAGATAATCCCGGGAGACCACTTCCTCCAAAGAATAAGGGGAGAGGGAGTAAATGCCGGGTAGGTCGGTAAGAATGATATTGTTATCATCTCTTAGATTACCCTCTTTTTTTTCCACAGTAACTCCGGGCCAGTTCCCTACATACTGGTTAGAACCCGTCAGGGCGTTAAAGAGGGTGGTTTTGCCGGAATTCGGATTGCCGGCAAGTGCAATTTTGATAGACATGATAGACCTCCTGTTGGTTAGTTGTCACTAACTGTTGGGTAAAAATTTAATCGACAAGAATCATTTCCGCGTCTGCTTTCCGAAGGGAAAGTTCGTAACCTCGAACGGTAATTTCAATAGGATCCCCCAAAGGCGCCGTTTTGCGGACATAGATGGATACACCTTTGGTAATGCCCATATC
>JAZPYU010000162.1:0-23547 GCA_045544295.1 Ructibacterium sp.
TTTCCCCGTTCTGCACCACCCCGGGGTTTCCGCCAAAATCACTGGCAATGATGGGCTTTCCGATGCTCATTCCCTCTAAGAGGGCAAGACTGGTTGCCTCGGTCCCGAAAGAACAGTTCACCTGCACGTCCATCAGGTGCATCAGGGGTGCTACATCTTCCATAAACCCCATCAGGTGCACAGTGTCAGTAAGATGATAGTCCGCAATTTGTTTCTTTAATGTATCTTTCATCTCGCCGGTGCCGGCAATCAAAAACTTTGCTTTGACGCCTTTCTCTTTTAAGATTTTTGCCGCTTCTATCAAATATTTATGACCTTTTACCTCGGTAAGTCTTGCGGCCATCACGGCTACTTTTTCTCCCGGCAAAATCTGATACTTCTGCCGTAGTTCTTCTATTTTCTCAGGGAGGCACGCTTTCAGTGGTTCCACCCCGTTTAAAATCACCTGAATTTTCTTTTGGGAAACACCGGTATCCGTCAGGTTTTGTTTGGCGGCTTCTGCCACCGCAATAATGCGGTCTGCCGTGATATTATTGATAAAACCATTGATTTGCTTTCCCGGAAAGGTGGATAATTTTTTGGATGGTTCAAACACGCTATGTCGGGTATATACTACCGGGATACCAAGGCTTTTTGCCGCAATCCGGGCAGACATACTGGCGTGGGTATGGACCAAATCCGGTTTTTCCTCTCTGAAAAGGTCTCTGAAATACCCAATGGCTTTCACATCCAAAGACTTTTCCGCTAAGTGCGGGACCTCCCGGATGGGGACTTCTAACTTTTCAAGTTCCGGCGCAAGCAGGCTATTTTCCGGCAGAACCGCAACCACCTGAAACCGGGACCTGTCCACATACTTACAAAAGTTGAGGATACACTTCCCTGCACCGCCAATGTTGGAATCAGAAGAAACTTCCATCACTTTCATCATAGTGCGTCCTCCTTCCGGAAGACATTTTTGGATACATTCACACAGGCAACGCCTATCGCCATGGTCATCCAGAAAATCAGCATCACCCGATAGTTATAGAAGCAATTATCAAACATACCTTGCAATAAAAATCCGCAAACACCGGCACTGATGGCATTAATTATCACAGACAAAGGCTTTCCTTTGCCGCCACCTAATTGATAACCCACCATCATTCGCTTTAAGAAAAACGCCACAATCACCGAAAAGATGACAATTCCTGCAATGCCGGATTCCACCAAAATCTGCAAAAGCAGGTTGTGAGAATGGGGCGCCACAATGCCGTTATAAGAATAAAAGGGATAAACCGCCTTAAACGCCACATCACCCATCCCGATGCCGGAAACCCAAAAATCCCGAATCATGGCTAAGGTTCCCATCCAGATATAAACACGATAAGAGGTGGAAGAATCCTTCATATTACCGATGCTGGTAAACCGGTTGATGATGCTCTCCGGCAGAACCGCCGGAATAACAGGCAGAGCAATCAACCCAAGTCCCCAAAGTTTTCCGGCAGAGAAGGTAACAAAAATTGCCGCCGCAAACAATAAACCAATCCAACAACCCCGGGAGAAAGTAAGAATCAGCGCCACCAACAAAATGGCAGAAATACCACCGTAGGTAATTTTTTGTGGAAGGTTCTTTCCAACCCAGAAAAGGCCAATGGAAACCGGCAGTACCAGCAGGATATATTCCCCAAGCACATTGGGGTTTCCTAAGGTAGAATAAATCCGCATTTTGATATCGGTAAACATTTCCTCATCCATCCAGGCTTGTTGGGTATCCCACCCAAAAAGATATTGGGCAATCCCATAAAGACAAACCAACAATCCGGAAATCGTAAAGGTCACCAACAGTTGCCGAAGCCGTTCCGGTTTGCGAATTACATTAACAATCAGGAAATAGGTCGCCATAAAGACCGCATAAATCGCCCAGATACTAAGGCTTTTTACCATGGCAAAGGAGGTAACCCCTGCAAACAGATAAATCACAATAAAACCAAGAAGCAAAAATCCCAAGCCGTCATACTTCCAGCGGAAGTCCGGATCAAGAATGCTTTTTACCGCCAATGCAAAAATAGAAAGAATGGATAGTCCTGCCATGACCATGGTAGGCAAAATCGGGGCAAAAAATACCAGAGCAAAAACCCCTACCGTAGGCTGTGCCAGAACCAAAAAGAACGCCGCCATCCCTACGGGAAGGGCAATGCCCAATACCGGCACGGTCAAACCGCCGACGATACCGGAGAGAATTCCCACCAAAACCGCCAGAAGTTTTCCGCCGGTTATTTTCTCTTTTTGGTACCAACAAAAGGTTGGGGCAATCCCCAAACAATAACAAATGCCTTTGATCAAAACAGAGCCTTTCAGCCAATCGGTAATATTCACGTCCCAAAAAGCAAGGAAACGCCCCACCAATGCCACAACCAACCAAGCCGGGGAGAGGGTTCCTTTCATCCACAATCCCAAAAAGGTTCCTCCACCAAGTCCGGCAACCAGATACCCGATAAACCGCAGGTTAAGTGCCAAAAGATTGTGGAGAAACAAACCGGCAAGGTTTAAGATTGCACTTTCTTCTACTCTTTGAGAAAGTTTTTCTCCGCAACATTCCCGCAGTTTTTTCAGCCACCAAAAGGGAAGCCCTAATACCTTCCCAAAAAAACTTTCTTTTTGGGCGCCGGCAATAAAATGTTCCTGTCGAAACCAGGAAGTAATCCGGCTCTTTTGCCAACTGCCGGAAATCCCGTCATAAAAAGAACGAAGTAACCGATAAATACCGCTGTTTTGAATAAAAACCCAAAGCACCGACCATAGTTGCATAAAATATCCCATATTTTCTTGCATGGCAATCTTCCTCCTATTTTATCTGATACAATGTATGTAGGGGAGAGGCTTGCTCCTCCCGAAAGCGGGCGATTCGTGAATCGCCCCTACGATTTTCGTCCAATAAAACGTATTTCTTCCACTCTTAAAACCCAACCCAATCCAAGATAAAGTAATGTTGCGGGCACAGCCGCAATCGCCAATCGCACCAAGGTTACAAGCATTCCGGTTCCCATTCCGCCGGTAAGCCGATATAACACCGATGCAAGAACCGCCGCAAAACCGGCAGAAATCAGCATCTTCAAGAAGTTCCATAAAAAGCCTGCGGTTACGGCGCCTGTCCGTCTGCGGTTGATGGCAACAAGAAGCCAAACCGCAATGGATAAAGAACTGATGGCAGTAGCAAGGGCAAGACCACCTACCCCCATTTTACAGATACCCACTAAGAAAAACGCCATCAAAAGATTGACCAAAATACCAAAGACAGAGGCGAACATCGGGGTTTTTCCATCGGAGAGGGCATAAAAACTTTTGTTTAAGACTTCGCAGATACCATAACCTACCATACCAAAGGAATAATAAAAGAGTGCGGTTGCGGTAATCTTGGTAGACGCTGCCGTAAAGGCACCACGTTCAAAGACCACCCGGATGATAGGTTCTGACAGGGCTAAAAACAAACCGGAAACCAAGGTAATAATGAGTAGCATCCAGCCGAGCGACTGTCTTGTCATAGTGGCAAACCCCTCTTTATCCTCGCCCAGACGGGAAAGTTTGGGGAAGATAAAGTTGGTGATGGCATAGGCAAATACCCCCACCATAATAATATAGATTTTGTTTCCCCAGTTGAGGGCGGAAACCGCACCATTTCCAAGGCCGGAGCCAAAGGACATATTGATTACATTGCAAAAAGGTTGTACCCAGGAACTAACCAGTACCGGCAGGGCAACCAGTGCCGCCTCTTTGATGCCGGGGTCTTTAACGTTGAAAGAAAACCGCCACTGGAAGCCGAATTTTTTCAGCCACGGCAGTTGAATCACCAGTTGTAACAGCCAGGCGATGACCATAGAGATTGCCACACCCCAAAGGCCTAACCGGTTGCCAAAAATAATCAGGTACAAAATCATCACGCCATTGGAAACCACGCTGATTAAAGAGGGAATGGTAAATTGCCCGTAGGACTGTAAAATGCCCACCGCAATGTATGCCGCCGCCGTAAAGACAATGGACGGGAAAAGCACCCGTAAAAGTCCGGCAGTCTGTTCTACCTTCCCGGGGACGTCTGCATAACCGGGGGTCATCAGCCGAACCAACGGTTCTGCCAGAAAGACGCCCAGAAGTGCCGCCGCCATAGCGATGGTACAAACCACCGTCATAAAGATATTGGCAAAAGCCATGGCAGATGCCTCTCCCTCTGCCTCTAACCGTTTATTAAAAATCGGCACAAAGGTGGAGAGAATGGCAACCCCCAATACCATATCAAAAAACAAAAGAGGAATTTGTGTGGCAGTATTTAAAATATCGGATTCCATACCCTGCCCGTAAATACCGGCAACCAGGGTTTCTCTCAGAAGTCCCATAAATTTGGCAATCAGGATAATCGCCGCCATTAAAATGACGGTGCCTGCCGCCTTTTTGCCCTGAGTTTCCGCCATAACCATTCCTCCTTTATCGTAGCTTTATCTATAATATACTATACTAAAAATTTCCCCTTCTGTAAATAGTTGCAACCAAAACGTAACAAAAGGGGCGGAAAATGCAGAATGCAGAGTGCAGAGTACAAAATGCAGAGTGCAGAATGCAGAATGCAGAATTATGGTAGAAAAGGGTAAAGAAAATTTAGTGAGATTTGGTCGATATCAAAAGAGGAATGGCAGGCGCGTACGGATGTAGTACGTAACTGCTATTCCTCTTTGCAATATCGGACGAAGATTGCTGAATTTTCAAGCCCGACTATCAAACACTAAGGTTTTACGAAATTAAAAATTCCCTGATATATTGCTCTGGCTACCGCTTTCTGCCAGGCTGGGCTATTTAAGTTTAGTGCCTCGGTGGGGTTGGTCAGATATCCTAATTCCAGCAAGGTTGAGGGCATTCGGGTTCTTCTCAGCACTGCAAAGTTCGCTTGGCGGACCCCGTTATCCTTGGAGCCTAAGGTTGCCACGACTGAACTAACGATAGATTGTGCCAGAGCCTCTGCTCTGCCACCTAACTGATAGACGTAGGCTTCAAAGCCGTTGGCTGCCGGATTGGGGGAACTGTTGGTATGGATACTGATAAAATAATCAGCCCCCCAGTTGTTTGCCATATTGGCACGGTTATTTAAATCTGCATTTTTATTAGAGAGGACGTTTTCGTCCTTTGTGGTCCGGTACTGCATCACTTGATAACCGCCCTCCCTAAGCAGTCTTGCCAGTTCATTTGCCACGTTTAAATTCACCGCCTGTTCGGTAACACCGTTGCCCAGTGCACCCGGGTCCGGGCCGCCATGCCCGGCATCTACAAAGATTTTTGTTGCCATAAATTCACCTCCTTTTATTATAGTATGAAAAAGGAGGTTTTTTGCCATTTCCATCCCTAAAATCATTGACAACGAAATCTCCAAAAGGTATAATAAAATAGATAGATTATGGATAAAAATCTCCGTAAAAAAGGGAGTTGCATACAATGAAAGAAGTAAAAATCGGTTCGGTAATTTTAGGGCAGGGGCATCCCATTGCGGTTCAGTCTATGACCAATGTTTTAACCTCTGACATTCCTTTGGCATCGGCGCAAATCAAGGCGCTCTCTGATGCCGGTTGTGATATTGTCCGGTTGGCTGTCCCTGATGAGGCGGCAGCAAAGGCAATGGAAACCTTAGTAGAAAAAAGTCCGGTACCTTTGGTGGCGGATATTCATTTTGATTATCGCCTTGCGCTGATGTGTATCGAGCGTGGGGTACAAAAAATCCGCATCAATCCCGGCAATATCGGTGGTGAGGACAGAGCCAAAGCCGTAGCAGAAGCCGCCCTGAAAAAGGGTGTTCCCATTCGGATTGGGGTCAACGGCGGTTCTTTGGAAGCCGGTCTTTTAGAAAAGTGTGGCGGGAACTTGGCAAAGGCCATGGTAGAAAGCGCCAAAGGCCATGTGGAAATTTTAAACCGCTATGATTTTGATGACATTGTACTTTCTATGAAGTCTTCCGATGTAAAGACCACCATTGCCGCCTATCGTTTAGCAAGGGAGACCTTTGATTATCCCTTACATATCGGGGTGACGGAAGCAGGCACCTATCAGGATGGCGTGGTAAAGTCCGCCATCGGCATTGGTTCTCTTTTGGCAGACGGCATTGGCGAGACCATTCGGGTTTCCTTAACCGATGACCCTGTCAAAGAAGTAGAGACCGCACGGCGGATTTTAAAGGCGTTAGACCTTGGCGGCGACCGGATCCAAGTGGTTTCCTGCCCTACCTGTGGCAGAACCAAAATTGACCTTATCTCCATTGCCCAAGCGGTGACACAGGCGGTAGAAAACATTCCCGCCAAATTAAAGGTTGCGGTGATGGGTTGTGTGGTAAACGGCCCCGGCGAAGCAAAAGATGCAGACATTGGCATTGCCGGCGGTGACGGTTGTGCCGTCCTCTTCCAAAAAGGGGAGATTATCAAAAAAATTCCGGAAGACCGGATTATTCCGGTTTTATTAGAAGAAATTGAGAAAATGACCCGATAGAACGGACGAATATTCTTTAAACGAGGAAGATTATGAATAACATTTTAGACCTTTTTGACAAAGTCACCATCTTGGAGACTTTGGCAGAAAAATTAGAAAAAACCAAAATCGAAAACAGTCGGCTTTTCTTAGAGGAAAACCGCATTGAACTGACCCTTACTTCTCCTTTCTTTTTAGATCGGCAGGAGTTATTGGAATACCGTGATGCGGTGGTTTCCGTCTATCATTTAAAGAGATTGGACCTATCTTTGCAGTATCCGGGTCTTACCCCTGATGAAGATTACTTAAAAGGTCTTTTGTCCGGCTTTTTATATGATAACACCGGTTGCAAAGGTTTTTTGGGGAAAGCGACCATTTCCTTAGAGAATACCACCCTTTTTGTGAAAGGGATTGGGGGCGGGGAAGACCTTTTAAAGAACCGCCGTTTTTCCGAATACCTTGCAGAAACCTTGGCGCAGGAATGTGGCATTACTGCTTCGGTAGACCTGCAATTTGAGAAAATGGACTATGAAGAATACCTGAAAGAACAGGAAATCGAACAACAAGCCATTGCCAAAGAGGCGGCAAACAAGAAAAACCTGTTGTTTGGGGTTGCCGATGCGGGGAAAAAGAAAGCAGATGTCTCTGCCGGTCTTTTATTTGGCAAACATATTGCTCCGGAAGATATCGTTCCCATTATCAACATCAGCGAGGGCATGAGCGATGTTTCGGTAGAGGGCGAGGTTCTGACCGCCGAAATCCGGGAACTGAAACGAAACGGAAAACTCACCGGCAACACGGTGATTGACTTTAATATAGGGGATGACAGTTGGGGATGCTTTTGCAGTATTTTCAGCAGAACGGAAAAACTCTCCAAGGCTATGTCCGCCATTTCTGCGGGGAAACGGGTTCGGGTACGTGGTTCCTTTGAAATGGACGATTATTCCCACAAACCCACGTTAAAAGTCACCGGCATTGAACTATTAGACCCATTGCCCCAGCGGGAAGATACCGCCGAGGAAAAGCGGGTGGAACTTCACTTACACACCAAAATGAGTGCTATGGATGCGGTTACCTCTGCCTCTGATTTAATCAAGCGTGCGGCAAAATGGGGGCATTCCGCCATTGCCATCACCGACCATGGTGTGGCACAGGCATTCCCGGAAGCCCACGGCGCGGCATCCGGCATCCGGAAAAGCGGTAAGGAATTTAAGGTCCTTTATGGGGTAGAGGGTTATCTCATCAATGATACCGATTCTGCCGCAGACCGTCTCTGTCATCAGGGAAAAGCCGGCACGTATGTGGTTTTTGATATTGAAACCACCGGTCTTAGCCCGGAAAAAGAAGAAATTACCGAAATCGGCGCAGTAAAAATTGTAGAGGGGGTTGTAACTGACACCTTCTCGCAACTAATCAATCCGGGGAAAACCATTCCCCCGAAAATTACTGAACTTACCGGCATCACTGACGATATGGTCAAAGATAAACCCACCATTGACATGGTGTTACCGGAATTCTTGACATTCTGCGGTGACGCCACCATTGTTGCCCATAACGCCGGCTTTGATACCGGTTTTATCCGGCAAAAAGCAACCCGATTAGGCCTTTCCTTCCATAATAAAATCAATGATACCCTCCGCCTCTCCCGGGAACTCTTCCCGGAGGCAGGGAAACATTCTTTGGATGCGGTCTGCAATCGGCTTGGGGTCTCCTTGGAGAACCACCACCGAGCGGTGGACGATGCCACCGCTACCGCAGAAGTTTTCTTAAAACTTTTGGATATGGTATTGGAAAAGGCTGACGGCAAAGGCGAAACCAATATTGACAATAATCCGGGGCTACTGAAAAACCCCCGGCATCATATTATTTTACTTGCCCAGAACTATGTGGGTCTTAAAAACTTATATCAGTTGATTTCCCTTTCCAACTTAAAATACTTCTACCGCAAACCCATTATGCCCCGTAGTGTCATGGAACAGTATCGGGAAGGCATCTTGATTGGTTCTGCCTGCGAGGCAGGGGAACTGTATCAGGCAGTTCTCAGCGGAAAATCCCATGGGGAATTAGAAGAAATTGCATCCTTTTATGATTATTTGGAAATTCAGCCCATCGGCAACGACCAGTTTATGATCAGAAACGGCACCGTGAAAGACGAGGAAGCCCTGCGGGACATCAACCGCAAGATTGTGAAACTGGGTGAAAAGTTGGGTATTCCGGTGGTTGCCACCTGTGATGTGCATTTTATGGATCCCAAAGACGAGGTTTACCGCCGTGTCCTGATGGGCGCCCAGGGTTTTGAAGATGCAGACCAGCAGGCACCCCTATATTTCCGCACCACCGATGAGATGCTGGAAGAATTCTCTTATTTGGGCGAGGAAAAGGCAAAAGAGGTGGTTATCACCAACACCAATAAGATTGCGGAAATGTGCGAGACCCTGCAACCGGTCAAAGATGGTTCTTATCCTCCCTCTATTGAAAACTGTGAGGAAGATTTGGTGAAGATGTGCCACGAAAAGGCGCATAAAATCTATGGCGACGTTCTGCCGGAAGTGGTACAGGCAAGAATGGATAAAGAACTTGACTGTATTACCAAATACGGCTACGCCGTGATGTATATGATTGCTCACAAACTGGTGAAGAAGTCCAACGAGGCGGGATATATGGTAGGTTCCCGTGGTAGTGTTGGTTCTTCCTTTGCGGCGTTTTTATCGGATATTACCGAGGTTAACGCCCTCTGTCCCCACTATGTCTGCCCCAATCCGGATTGTAAATATAGTGAATTTTTTGAAAAAGGTGAATACGCCGTGGGTCCCGATATGCCGGACAAAGATTGTCCCCATTGCGGAACCAAACTGAAAAAGGACGGCTTGACCATTCCTTTTGAAACCTTCTTAGGTTTTAAAGGGGACAAAGTCCCTGATATCGACCTTAACTTCTCTGGCGAGTATCAGGCAACCGCCCATAAATACGTAGGCGAATTGTTTGGTGACGAGTATGTTTTCAAAGCGGGAACCATCGGCACAGTGGCAGACAAGACCGCCTTTGGCTTTGCCAAGAAATACTACGAAGAAAAAGGAATTGAGGCGCCGGAAGCGGAACTGATTCGGGTTTCCCGCGGTATGATTGACGTCAAGCGTACCACCGGTCAGCATCCGGGCGGTATCATCGTCTGTCCCAAGACCATGAACATTCACGACTTCTGTCCCATTCAGCATCCGGCTGATAAAAAGGATTCCGATATCATTACCACCCACTTTGACTTTCATTCCATCCACGATAACTTATTGAAGTTGGATATCTTAGGTCACGATGACCCTTCTACCATTCGTATGCTGGAAGATTTGACCGGCGTGGATGCCAAGAATATTCCCTTAGATGACCCCACGGTTATGACCCTCTTCTCCTCTACCGAGGCCCTGGGGGTAAAACCGGAACAAATCGGCAGCGAGGTGGGAACCTTTGGGGTGCCGGAATTTGGCACTTCCTTTGTACGGGGAATGCTGGTGGAAACCAAACCCTCTACCTTTATGGAACTTTTGGTTATTTCCGGTCTGTCCCACGGTACCGACGTATGGCTGAACAATGCCCAAGACTTGATTAAAGCCAAAAAAGCCACTCTGTCCGAGGTTATCGGTCTTCGTGATGATATTATGGTATTTTTGATGCAACACGGGTTAGAGCCCAGTATGGCTTTTAAGATTATGGAGATTGTCAGAAAGGGTAACGCAGCCAAAGGGCAATTGACTCCGGAAATGGAAGACGCCATTAAAAACGGCGAGGGAATTCCCGATTGGTATTTAGACTCTTGTAAGACCATCAAATATATGTTCCCCAAAGCCCATGCGGCGGCGTATGTTATGATGGCGCTCCGTATTGCTTGGTTTAAGGTAAACTATCCGGTGGATTTTTATATTGCTTATTTTACCGTCCGAGCCGACCTTTTTGACGCCACTTTGATGACCAAAGGGGTGGACAAGGTCAAAGAAGAAATGCGGAAACTGAGTATGAAGTCCGCCGGTATGACCGCCAACGAAAAGGCTCTTTATACCATTTTGGAACTCTGCCTTGAAATGTACGAACGTGGCATTACCTTCCTGCCGGTGGATTTATACAAGTCCCATGCACGAAAGTTCCAGAATATTGACGGGGCAATTCTGCCACCCTTAAACGCCTTTGCAGGGGTTGGTGATGCGGCGGCAGATGCCTTGATGGAAGCGGCAAAGAACGGACCTTTCCTCTCCCAGGATGATTTAAAGAACCGTTCCGGCGCCAACAAAGCCGTGATTGAAACCTTAGCAGAAAATGGCGTATTAAAAGGCATCCCCGAAAGCAGTCAGATAGGATTTTTTGATATGATGGGATAGAAGAATAAATTTTGCGAGATTTTTATCGGGGCGGATCAATCCGTTCCCTACCATGATATAAAATTCGTAGGGGCGGCAATCTGCCGCCCGCATTCGGAACGTTTTCCACCACGAAAGGAGAAATATATGAACATCGCAGAACAACTTGCTCAGGAACTGGGCTTAAAACAATGGCAGGTGGATAACACCATTGCTCTGATTGATGAGGGAAACACCATTCCCTTTATCTCCCGGTACCGGAAAGAGGCAACCGGCGAACTGAATGACGAGATTTTGCGTACTTTTTACGACCGTCTTACCTACCTTAGAAATATGGAGGAACGGAAAGAAGACGTAAAACGTTTGATTGACGAGCAAGGTCTTTTGACAGAGGAACTTGCCGCTGCCATTGATGCCTGCACCAAACTCACCGAGATTGAGGACTTATACCGCCCCTATCGCCCCAAGCGGAAAACCCGTGCCACCGTGGCAAAAGCCAAGGGTTTGGAGCCTTTGGCAGAGGCAATTTATGCCCAGAATATGGACTTTGACCCCATTTCCGGCGCAGAGGCATATATCGATGCAGAAAAAGAGGTAAACACCGTAGAAGAAGCCTTGCAGGGTGCTATGGATATCATTGCAGAGCAGGTTTCTGATAACGCAGACCATAGAAAGAAAATCCGGGATATTACCTTTCGCACGGGTTTGGTTTCCACCAAGGCAACCACCGAAGAAGACAGCGTTTACCGGATGTATTATGAATTCAACGAGCCTTGCAGCAAACTGGCTCCCCACCGCACCTTAGCCATTGACCGTGGAGAAAAGGAAAAGTTTTTGTCCGTTTCCATTACGCCGGATACGGCACAAATTCTTACCTATTTATTAAAGAAAGAGATTGCCAAAAACCCGGCTCCCTCCTCTTCCTACGTGCAACAGGCGGTTGAGGACGCTTATGACCGATTGATTGCCCCCTCTATGGAACGGGAAATCCGGAACGAACTGACCGAAACCGCCCAGGAACAGGCGATGAAAGTTTTTCAGGTAAACCTGAAAAATCTGTTGATGCAACCCCCCATTCACGATAAAGTGGTGATTGGTCTTGACCCGGGTTATCGTACCGGTTGTAAGGTGGGCGTGGTAGACGGCACCGGTAAGGTTTTGGATACCGGCGTTATCTATGTGACCCATTCCGAGAACCAGAAAAAATCTGCGGAAGAATTTATCAAAGGTCTGATTGCCAAATATGATGTAGATTTAATCTCCATTGGTAACGGTACCGCATCCAAAGAGACGGAAATGTTTGTGGCAGACCTGTTAAAGACCCTGCCCGGCACCAAAGTGCACTACATCATCACCAACGAGGCAGGCGCATCCGTTTATTCTGCATCCAAACTGGGTACGGAGGAGTTCCCGGACTTTGACGTAACCCAAAGAAGTGCGGTTTCCATTGCGCGGCGTGTACAGGACCCCTTGGCAGAGTTAGTCAAGATTGAACCCAAAGCCATCGGTGTGGGTCAGTATCAGCACGATATGAACCAAAAACGTCTGGACGAAACCTTAGGCGGCGTGGTAGAAGACGCGGTAAACAGCGTGGGCGTAGACTTAAACACCGCATCCTGGCCGCTCCTTACCTATATTTCCGGCATCTCCTCTGCCATTGCGAAAAATATCGTCAACTATCGGGACGAGGTAGGCATCTTTACCGGCAGAACCCAACTGAAAAAAGTCCCTAAATTAGGTCCCAAAGCCTTTGAACAATGTGCCGGCTTTTTACGGATTAAGGACGGCAAGAATATTTTAGATAATACCTCTGTCCATCCGGAAAGTTACGATGCGGCAAAAGGTCTTTTGGAGAAGTTAGGCTACACCTTACAAGACGTGAAAGACCGGAACCTTGGAGATTTAAAGGCAAAAGCCGAAAAAACCGGCATTCCCGCTCTGGCAGAAGAACTGGGGGTTGGTGCTCCCACCTTGTCCGATATCATTGACGAACTGGTAAAACCCGGCAGAGACCCCAGAGATGCGGTAGAACAGCCGGTTTTACGCAGTGATGTGATGAGTATGGAAGACTTAAAAGAGGGTATGATTTTAACCGGCACCGTGCGGAATGTTATTGATTTTGGCGCCTTTGTGGATATTGGCGTTCATCAGGATGGTCTGGTACATATCTCCCAACTTGCTGATAAATTTGTAAAACATCCTATGGATGTGGTTTCCATTGGAGATATTGTAAAGGTCAAGGTTCTCTCCTGTGACGTAGCAAAGAAACGTATTAGCCTGACCATGCGGGACATTCACGAATAAAATTTGTAGGGGACGGCGTCCCGCAACCACATAAGTAGGGGTCGTTCACGAACGACCCGTTATGTTCCTTTCCTGCAAACCCTACAACCTCGTTTTCCCCCTTGTCCTGTGTTGAAAATTCATTGTTATATTTATTTTATACGTTGTATCGTAAATTGGAGACATTATGAAATCGTTTTACAAAAAATTCTTTCTGCTGATGCTTCCTATGGCGTTGAAGGAATTGATTTCCTCTTTGGTCAACTTAATTGACACCATTATGGTAGGTCAATTAGGAGACAACGCCATTGCGGCGGTGGGCATCGGCAATCAGGTATATTTTCTTTACACCGTCTTTTTATTTGGTATCAGTTGCGGTGCAGGGGTTTTTGCCTCTCAATACTGGGGAACCCAGGATATCAAAGGAATGCGCCGGGTTTTGGGGCTTAATTTACTTTTTGCAAGCCTCTTCTCTCTCCTCTTTATCCTTGCCGCCACTTGCTTTCCGGTACAGATTTTTGGAATGTTCAAGGCTTCGCCACAGGTGATGGCAGAGGGTATTACCTACCTAAAAATTGTCAGCATCGGCTATCTTCCAACCGCCATCACCATTGCTTATGATATGAGCGTCTGTTGCTCCGAACGTGCCGGACTTCCCTTTTTGGTGCGCACCATCGGGCTTTTGGTGAATATTGTTTTAAACTGGGTCTTTATCTTTGGCCATTGCGGCGTTCCCGCTCTTGGCACCACCGGTGCCGCCATTGCCACCGTTATTGCCCGCTTTACCGAAATGATGATCATTGTAACCGTCGTTTACAGCAAAAAAATGATACAAGCGGCAAAATTACTGGAATTATTTTCCATTTCCAGAGATTTATTGTTTCGCTTTGTCAAAACAGCGGCACCAGTTATCTTAAACGAAATGGCATGGTCCCTTGGAATGACCTATTATACTTGGGTTTTTGCCAGAATTAGTCCAGATGCTATGGTGATTATGACCATTGTCCAGAATATAGAAAGACTGATGCTGGTGTTCTTCCACGGCAGCGGTAACGCCGCCGGGGTATTTATTGGAAAAGCCGTAGGCGCCGGTAAATATAAGGAAGCCTACACCTATGGTAAAAAATTAGCCCTTTTGTTGATTAGTTTTTCCTCTGTTTTTACCGTAATTTTTATTTGTACAAGGCCGCTGATGCTTCTTCCCTATCAGGTATCTGAAAGTGTCCGGCAATCCACTTTGGATATTTTATTGATTACATCCCTGATGATGAATATTAAATCCATTACTTTTTTATTGATTGTAGGCGTCTTCCGGAACGGCGGAGACCCTAAAAACGCTTTTTATATTGATACCGGTACCGTCTGGTTGGTTGGCGTTCCGGCAGTTACCCTTGCCGCCTTCTTCTTCCATCTTCCTCTGCTTACCACCTATGCCATTATGAGTGTAGAGGAAATTGCAAAACTTATTTTGAGCCTTTGGTGGTTTAAAAAGAAGAAATGGATTAAAAACTTAGTTGCAGAAATCTAAAAAAGACCCTTTGG
This sequence comes from Ructibacterium sp., assembly GCA_045544295.1. Taxonomy (GTDB): domain Bacteria; phylum Bacillota; class Clostridia; order Monoglobales; family Monoglobaceae; genus Ructibacterium. The sequence goes on from JAZPYU010000162.1 coordinate 14,643, forward strand.
GGTCTTTTTTTTATTATTTTTTTGTAGGGGAGGGGTTCATCCCCTCCCGCAGAGGTTTGGTCTTACAAACGGGAGTTCTCGCGCTGGGCAAATATGCCGGTGGCATATTTGTAGCGGAAAACGAGGTGCGACAGCACCGGCTTTTAAGAAACGCAGAGCGTTTCTACCAAAAATATCACAGAGACCCTCCCCTACAAGATATCATACATTTCCGGATTGCATTGTAGGGGTCGTTCACGAACGACCCGCAGGCATCGTAGGCCGTAACCCTTTACAAGAATCCCCCGAAATCTTGAATGTAGAAACGCTCTGCCATTCTATTATAAAGGACGGCATCATCGACACCCCGTGTCCCGTTATGGTCATTTCCTACGAGGTCGCGGTTCGTCCGGGAGGCCGAACCCTACATCCTCATTTTTCGCACATATTATTGTAGTTAAAAATAATATTTTTCCATTTTTGTTTCACGTGAAACATATTTTGTCATTTTTTCTTGTTTCACGTGAAACATTTTCAAGAAAAGCGCCAAAATAACCTTGTTTTTTCAGAATTCTGTGCTATAATAATAAAAGGAACAAAGGAGGCGAAAAAGTTATGGCAAAAATTATTGCAATCGTCAATCAAAAGGGCGGTGTGGGAAAAACCACCACTTCCATCAATTTAAGCGCTTGTTTAGGAGAAAAAGGCAAAAAAGTTCTTCTTTTGGACATTGACCCCCAGGGGAATGCGTCCAGCGGCGTTGGTATTGACGGCAAAAATGCAGAACTTTCCACCTATGACTGTTTGGTGAACGAAAAAACCGTAGAAGAAGTTATGGTGGAGACCGAATATAAAAACCTCTGGCTTTGTCCCGGTAATATTAACCTTGCCGGCGCAGAACTTGAATTAGTCGATGCCGAGAAGCGGGAATTTCAACTGAAAAACGCTTTGTCGTCGGTCAAAGAACAGTTTGATTTTATCATCATTGATTGTCCTCCCTCATTGGGGTTGATTACGTTAAACGCCTTTGCAGCAGCAGACAGCGTTTTAATCCCTATTCAATGCGAATACTATGCCTTAGAGGGATTAAGCCAGTTAACCCGCACCATTAAAATGGTAAAACAGGGATTAAATAAGGAATTAAAAATTGAAGGTGTCCTTTTAACTATGTTTGATTCCCGTACCAATTTATCCTTGCAGGTGGTAGAAGAAGTTCAAAAATACTTTGCCTCCACCGTTTATAAGACCATTATTCCCCGGAATGTACGGCTTTCCGAGGCTCCCAGTTACGGAAAACCCATTATTGCCTTTGATAAACGCTCCAAAGGGGCTCTTTGTTATCAAAAATTGGCGAATGAAGTTATCCGTATGAACAAAAAGTAAAGGAGGAACCACTATGGCAGAGTCAAAAAAACCAAAAAAGGCTATGGGTAAAGGCCTTGGGGCATTATTTATGGATAGTCCCGGGGATGATGCAGATGAAATCCGGGATATTGTAGGGGAAATTGAGCAAATTGGTGCCCCAAAAACCGACGGAAAGAAGGTTGTTTACCTGAAAACCGTTGATGTAGAGCCAAATAAGGGACAACCCAGAAAACACTTTGATATGGAAAAGTTAGAAGCCTTAAAGGAATCCATTGAAGAGCACGGACTGGTACAACCTATTTTAGTAACCCCCACCAAAAGCGGTACTTACAAGATTGTTGCAGGGGAACGGCGTTGGAGAGCCTCCAAACTTGCCGGATTAAAGAAAATTCCCTGTATTATCAAGGATTTCGAAGACCAAACGGTGATGGAAATTGCACTGGTAGAGAACCTACAAAGAGAAGATTTAAACCCTATGGAAGAGGCAGAGGGTTATCAGAAGTTGATGAAAGATTTCGGCTTAACCCAGGAAGAAGTCAGCAAAAAGGTAGGCAAAAGCCGAAGCGCGGTTGCCAATTCCCTGCGGCTGAATAACCTTTCCAAAGAGGTGAAAACCCTTGTGGTTGAAGGAAAACTCTCTCAAGGACATGCCCGGGCGCTACTTTCCGTAGAAGATGCATTATTGCAACTACAATTAGCAGAACGTATTATTAAGGAAGAAATGAATGTCCGTCAGGTTGAGGCTATGGTCTCCAATCTTGCTAAAACACCGGACGGTAAGAAGAAAACTCCTAATCCTCTGATGCAAAAATTTTATAAAGAGATAGAGACGGCTTTGGGTTCTCGTTTTGGTACCAAAGTCAAAATCAGAGAGGGTGCGAAGAAAGGTAAAATTGAAATTGAGTATTATTCCAAAGAGGACTTAGAAAGGCTTTTATTTGAACTTCGCCGTTAATTGGAAAAAATTGGAACGTTAAAATATGGTCTAAAACACCAAAAACGGGTTTTTATAGTAATATATCATTAAAAAATTTTAAAAAAGCATTTAAGGGCATTTTTACGCTTTTTATGAAAATTATTTGCAACAAGGAGGAAACAACTTGTCAGAAGAGAAGAAAAGGTCTAAAAATCTTTCCACTTATGCCATCATTATGTTTTTAGCAGCAGTTATTTTAATTATCATCGCTGCTATGGCAGATACCCGGGAAGAACATTTTGAAAATCAAATTTCACAGCAGACACAACTGAATATGGATATTCAAAATCAGATTGTAACATTAGAAGATGAGAATTATAAAATTAAGAAAGAATTAGAAGATTTAAAAATCAAAAATCAGGAAAATGAAACTGGCTTTCTTTTTTATAAAATCATCTCTGATGTTTATACTCTTTATTTGAAAGGAAAAACACCTGAGGCAGCCAAAACCCTTGGAAATATTGATGTTTCCACTTTAAATGAGGAACAAAAGGTAAGTTATAATACCTTATTAAACCTTTTAAAACTACCCGTCTCCACAAAGACGGCGGAATAAAATAACGAAAAATAAAGCTAAATGATAACTATTATTATTTAGAAAAGAAAGGAAATTTACCATGATTGATTTAAAATTATTAAGAAGCGAACCGGAAAAAGTAAAGGCAGCGCTCGCCAGAAGAAAGGAAGAAATCGACTTAGACGGACTTTTGGCATTGGATAAAGAACGCCGGGAAGTTTTATTTGAAGCAGAGCAGAAAAAGGCAGAACAAAATGCAGTTTCCAAAAAAATTCCGGCTATGAAAAAGGCAGGAGAAGATACTACCGCAGTTTTTGCAGAAATGAAAGAATTGTCTACATCCATCAAAGCCTGTGATGATAAAATCAGAGAATTGGATGAAAAAATGCTTGCCATTTCTTATACTATTCCCAACATTCCCAACGACTCTGTTCCGGATGGTGACACCGATGAAGATAACATTGAAATCCGTCGTTTTATGGAGCCTACCGCTTTTGATTTTGAACCCAAAGCGCATTGGGATTTGGGTAAAGATTTGAACATCTTAGACCCGGAAACTGCGGCTAAAATTACCGGTACCCGTTTCACCGTTTATCGTGGTGCAGGTGCACAGTTAGAACGTGCAATTATGAACTTCTTCTTAGATACCCATACGGAAAAACACGGCTATCAGGAAATCTTCCCGCCCTTTATGGTACATAGAAATAGTATGATTGGTACCGGTCAGTTGCCCAAATTTGAAGAAGATGCTTTTAAAGTTGCAAATACCGATTATTTTTTGGTTCCCACCGCAGAAGTTCCGGTTACCAATATGCACAGAGACGAAATTTTAGAAGGGGATAAACTTCCTTTAAAATATTGTGCATACACCGCTTGTTTTAGAGCAGAAGCAGGTTCTGCCGGCAGAGATACCAGAGGACTGATTCGTCAACACCAATTTAATAAGGTAGAACTTGTTAAATTTGTAAAGCCGGAAGAATCCTATCAGGAACTCGAAAAATTGGTGGCTGATGCAGAAGATGTATTAAAACTTTTAAAACTTCCCTATCGTGTGGTTAAAATCTGTATTGGCGACTTAGGCTTTACTGCCGCAATGAAATATGATATTGAAGTATGGATGCCCAGTTACGGCAGATTTGTAGAAATTTCCTCTTGCAGTAACTTTGAAGATTTCCAGTCAAGACGTGCCAATATTCGTTATAAGAATTCTGCAAAGGATAAGACCCAACTGGTACACACCTTAAATGGTTCCGGCGTGGCTATCGGCAGAACCACCGCAGCAATTTTAGAAAATTATCAGAATGAAGACGGCAGTATCACCATTCCTGAAATTTTACGTCCTTATATGGGTGGTAAAGAAAAAATTGTTGCTGAATAAGTAGAAAAATAATTCCTATTATTAAAGTAATAGGAATTATTACTATTTGTGTCGTCGTATGGCGGCGGAATGGAGATTTTTATGAAAAAAATACTTTCTTTTTGTTTCGTTTTTTTTATAATTTTCAATATGATACCTCTCTCTGTTTGTGCAGAAGAAGTTGTCACCGTTTTGGTAAATGGTGAAAAATTAGAAAGTGATGTTCCTCCGCAAAAATTTTCTGTTTTTACCCAGGATGGAGAATATTTAGGGGATAGAATTATGCTTCCCCTTCGTGCTATTTCGGAAAAACTCAACTGTGATGTTTATTGGGATGAAGAAACAGAGGGTATCACCTTATATAGAAAAAACACCTTAACCATTATGTGGTTAAAAACCGAAGCCGCTTTCTTTATGGATGGTTTAGGTCTTTATGATTATTATCAAATGGATGTTGTTCCCACTCTTTATCAAGACAGAACCTTCATTCCGGTCAGAGCCACTGCAGAACTGTTGGGTACAAAAGTAGACTGGATTGATGAAACCAATACCGTTTCTATTACCTATGATTTAGGAGAAATCGAAGAAAATACCGGCTTTGCAGAATATTGTAACGGCTATCAGCAACTTTTATATGAAAAGTATAATTTGTATCTTGGATATTTTGAAGATAATTTAGAAACTGTTGACGGAACCATTATTTTAGAAGATGGCAGAGAAATTTCATTTTCTCTTTATCCACAGTTTGCACCCAAAACTGCGGAACGTTTTATAGAATGTGCAAAAAGCGGTTTTTATAATAACACCATCTTTCATCGAGTCATCAAAGATTTTATGATACAAGGCGGTGGGTTTGACGAAAAGGGAGAAGAAAAGAAATCAGAATATTTTGATGTTATCAATGGAGAATTCATTATCAATGATTATTTTAATTTAATTCCCCACCAAAGAGGCTTTCTTTCTTTTGCAAGAACCAACGATCCTAATTCCGGAACCACACAATTTTTCATTGTTCAGAAAGATTCTCCACATTTAGACGGTTATTATGCTTCCTTTGGTAAAGTGACAAAGGGAATAGAAATTGTGGACGAAATCTGTAATGCGGAAACGGATAGTCATGATAAACCTATAAAAAACATTATGATCAAGACCGTTTTGATTGAAGAATAAAGGAGACACTTATGTTAAAAGGAAATGTTATTGTAGGACAATCCGGTGGTCCTACTGCCGTTATCAATGCCAGTTTAGCAGGCGTTTATTTTACTTCTAAAACCGCTGGTGTAAAAAATGTATATGGAATGATAAATGGTATTGAAGGACTTTTAAACGGCAAAATTTTAAATCTCAGCAACTATTTAAAAACAGAGGATGATATTCATCTTTTAAAAACAACACCAGCAGCCTTTTTAGGCAGTTGCCGATATAAACTTCCCAAAGATAATGAAAAAATTTTTCAAAAGATTTTTGACTTTTTAGAAGAAAAAGAAATCAATACTTTTATTTATATCGGCGGCAATGATTCTATGGATACCATTTTACAACTTTCTGCCTATGGTAACAAAATCAATAGTTCCATTCGATTTATCGGTGTTCCTAAAACCATTGATAATGATTTACCCATTACCGACCATACGCCGGGTTTTGGCAGTGCGGCAAAATATGTAGCAACCGCTATCAAAGAAATTATTGCCGATTGTAATGTCTATGATATGGATGCCGTTACCATTGTAGAAATTATGGGAAGAAATGCCGGATGGCTGACTGCAACAGCCTCTCTCTCCAAAGGAGAAGATTGTATCGGCCCTGATATGATTTATCTTCCGGAAAGTGTATTTGATGCAGAAAAGTTTTTAGAAAAAGTAGATGAGGTCCGTAAAAAGAAAAAAACCGTTGTGGTTGCAGTTTCAGAATCTTTAACCAACGAAAAAGGCGAATATCTTTGTGAATCTTTGATTCATCAAAGTGCCGATTCCTTTGGTCATAAAATTTTAAGCGGAACGGCTATGGTTTTGGCAGATTTGGTTAATGACAGGTTGGGCATCAAAGCAAGAGGTATTGTTTTAAATACCACCCAACGTTGTGCTTCTCATATTGCTTCCAAAACTGATGTGGATGAAGCATTTATGGCAGGAGAAGAAGCCATTTTTGCGGCAGAAAAAGGTGAAACCGGCGTCATGGTTATTTTTGAAAGAATTTCTGATAATCCCTATCAGATAAAGTGTAAAACCTATGATATTTCTAAGGTTGCCAATATTGAAAAAACCGTTCCGGACGAATTTATCACCGATACCAAAGACGGTATCACCAATGCATTTATCAAATATTGCAGACCTTTGATTATGGGAGAAACAGAAATTATTTATGAAAATGGTATTCCAAAACATTTGGTAAGATAAAAAAATCCGTCTTAAAAAGACGGATTTTTTTCTAAATTGAAATTTGTCAAATCCAATTTTTTTATTTTAAAATAAAATAAAATTTATTTAGTAGGGGCGATTCACCAATCGCCCGGTTACGGGACGTCGAGGACGTCCCCTACAAAAAAAAGACCTCTGCATCGCAGAGGCTTTTTTACTTATTTATTGATCAGTTGCTTTAAGTTAGAACCAGCCTTGAAGGTAGGAACCTTAGCAGCAGCAATTTTCATTTCTGCACCGGTCTGGGGGTTTCTTCCAACGCGAGCCGCTCTTTCTCTAACTTCGAAACTACCAAAGCCAACTAATTGAACTTTGTCACCCTTTTTCAGTGCACCTTCAACAGCACCGATGAATGCTGCCAGAGCAGCTTCTGCGTCCTTTTTGGACAGATTTGCGCTTTCAGCCATAGCGGCTACTAATTCTTGTTTGTTCATTTTAAAAATCTCCTTTATATTGGGTTTTTTTATTTTATTAACTTAATTTTACTATAAATAATTTAAAAATACTAGTTGTTTTTATAAAATGTTCAAACTTTGTAGACTTGCACAAAAAACAAAGAAAGAGAAGAAGAAAAAAATAGATTTTTTTGTCTAAAATGACCTCTAACCAACGTTTTTATAGGCTTTTTTGCACTTTTCAAAAATTATTTTTATACCTTTTATTTTGGTGTAGCACTATGGCACTTGAAAAATCAATTTTTATTAATTAATATAATATATATTTATTATAGTTGTGGTTGCTGTTGTTGGGGGTGTGGAAAATGTGAAAAAGTGAAAAAAGAAAGATAAAATAAAGGGTTTTAGTAGGTGGAAAAGGTAGGGATAACTTGTACAGACTTTCCACAGTTTCAACAGGCAGGAAGTCTCTGTTTTTTTCTACACACCCTATCCACATTTTATTAACAGGGAAAGTGGGTATTGTAACTATTTTGTAACATTAAAATATATAAAAGTATTTCTCTTTTTTCATAAAAAAAGGATATGTATATTTTACATATCCTTTTAAATTTTTTAAATATTTACAGAATAGTTAGGAGATTCCTTTGTAATATTAACGTCGTGAGGATGGCTTTCTTTTAAACCTGCGCCGGTAATTTTAACAAATTTACCATTTTGTTTTAACAAAGGAATGGTTTTGGTACCGCAGTAACCCATACCGGCACGCAGACCGCCTAATAACTGATAAATGGTATCAGACAATGCACCTTTATAAGGAACACGGCCTTCTACACCTTCCGGAACCAGTTTTTTCATACCCTGTTGGAAGTAACGGTCTTTACTACCATCATTCATAGCACCTAAAGAGCCCATACCACGGTAAACCTTAAACTGACGGCCCTGATAAATTTCATTTTCACCGGGGCTTTCGTCACAGCCAGCAAAAATACTACCCATCATAATAACATCTGCACCGGCAGCAACGGCTTTTACCAAATCGCCGGAATATTTAACACCACCGTCTGCAATAACCGGAATACCATATTTAGAGGCAACTTCTGCCACATCACAAATTGCGGTAATCTGCGGAACACCGATACCTGCAACCACACGGGTGGTACAGATAGAACCGGGACCAATACCAACTTTAACAGCATCTGCACCGGCTTTGATTAAAAATTCCGCTGCTTCCGCAGTTGCGATGTTACCGGCAATGACCTGTAAATCAGGGAAAGCATCTTTTAACTGCATCAAGCAATTTGCAATATTTTGAGAATGACCGTGTGCAGAGTCCAAAACAACGGTGTCAACTTTTGCAGCAATCAATTTTTCCGCACGCTCCAAAACGTCTGTGGTAACACCAAGTGCCGCGCCGGCAAGCAGTCTGCCGTTATCGTCTCTTGCAGAATTGGGATATTGGATTGCTTTTTCAATATCTTTGATGGTAATTAAACCTTTTAAATGGTAATTATCATCAACAATAGGGAGTTTTTCAATTTTGTTTTGACGCAGAATTTCTTTTGCATCTTCTAAAGTAGTACCTACCGGAGCAGTAACCAAATTTTCTTTGGTCATACAATTTTTAATGGGCTGGGTATAGTCGGTTTCAAACTTCAAGTCACGGTTTGTTAAAATACCTACCAATTTACCGCCTTCCGTAATAGGAACACCGGAAATCTTAAATTTGCTCATTAAATCTTCTGCATCATTTAAGGTATGTTCCGGAGAAAGAGAGAAAGGATCCACAATAACGCCGTGTTCACTTCTCTTTACCTTATCAACCTCTGCGGCTTGTTCTTCAATGGTCATATTCTTATGAATAATACCGATACCTCCTTCTCTGGCAATGGCAATAGC
>JAZPYU010000163.1:0-3874 GCA_045544295.1 Ructibacterium sp.
ATCCCTATACTATGTATCTATGGGGAGAAAAAGCCGCTGAATATAGGCAAAAACTGCATGGAAATTATCAAGGAATCGGCGTTCGGGTTATTCAGAATACAGAGGACAATACCATTGAGGTTTCCTCTGTAATTCCGGGAAGTCCGGCAGAAAAAGCAGAGTTTGCCGCAGGCGATAAAATTTTAAAAGTAAACGGGGAACCTTATACCGGCAAGCAAATAGATGCAGCGGTTTCTAAAATTCGCGGAGCAGGGGACACAGAAGTTTCACTTACGATTTTGAAGAAGAAAACCGGAACCATAGTGGAATTATCGTTAACGCGGAAAGAGTTTGAGATAAACACCGTATCTGGAAAAATTTTGCAAAATGATATTGGATTAATCAAAATTGAAGAGTTTACAGATAGTTCTGCAACCGAATTCAAAAAGAAATACGACGAGTTAAAAAACGATGGAATGAAAAAACTAATTCTTGATTTGCGCGATAACCCGGGTGGTCTTTTAAATGAAGCAATAGATATTTTAGATGTTTTTTTAGAAGAAGGAAAGGTTTTACTTTATACGTTGGATCGTAATGAAAACAAAAATGAATACTTTGCTACCGGTGAAAAAGATGATATTCCTATTGTAATTCTCACCAACAATGGTTCTGCATCCGCCAGCGAGGTTGTTACTGGTTGTTTGAAAGATTACGACATCGCTTATCACATTGGAGAAAAAACATATGGAAAAGGCGTTGTACAAGGCGTTATTGAAACGGGAAGAGATACTATGCTCTCTGTAACCATTTCCCGGTATTATACACCTAATGGTATTTGTATCCACGAAACAGGTATCACACCGGATGAAGAAGTTCTATCATCTTCCTTAGAAGATGCACAACTTCAGGCGGCAATTCGTTATCTGAACCAATGATTTCTCTTGGTATCGTTTCGGTGCAAGAGAACCCTGAAAAAAGAAATATTTTTAAACGTATTCCCGTTGAGATAACGAAAAGTTTGGTTGGCGATTTTCCACTAATTGTGGCAAATGTCTTTTGCGAAAAGAAGTGCTTTTTAAAAAATATATTCCTGAAAAAATACGTTTTTTGGCGTCTGAAAAAATCCGGTGCACAAGTCGTTTGCATAGAAGAAGAGGAAACTAAAAATTTTTGCCGGGAACTATACAAAAGCGAAATAAAAGAGGCTGTTTCCTATGCGCTAAGATATCTCCAAGGGAGCCCGATTGGAAAAACGATATGGTTTTCCGACGTTTGGGGAGAAAATATTGATAGCGAAATCTTGTGTTTGGTAAGCCACAAAGCAGAAAATATAGGCATCGTTACAAAAAATGTATCAAAAGCCGAAATGATTGCCGAAGAACTCTGTAACGAATATGGCGTCAATATTGAAATTCAGGAAGAGAAATCACTTATAACCGGCGGCGCTCTTATGGTAGTGGATTTTGATACAAAAAAGATAAGGATAGGACACGATTTTTTGATTGATGGGCGCGAATTTACCTTGAATTTACAAGGATATCATATCGATGTTCCGTGGTTGCTTGCTAAGTGTCCGGATTTTTCGTCTAATTTAATTCATGAAGCGTGGCTCTTTGGGAAAAAGCGGTTGACAAGATAATGAAATTGGATTATAATACTTATTTAGATATTAAGAAAAAACACCAAACAATGGTTAAAATATGGAGGTCGTAAAAATGGCAGAGAAAAAAATCACCCTTACTATGGAAGGTTTGCAAAAACTGGAAGAAGAACTGGAATACTTAAAAACGAAAAAAAGAAAAGAAGTTTCCGAGAAAATTAAAGTTGCTCTTGGTTTTGGCGATTTATCCGAAAACTCTGAATATGATGAAGCAAAAAATGAACAGGCACAAGTAGAAGTACGAATTAACGAGTTGGAAAATATGCTCAAAAACGTTACTGTAATTGATGCTGATGACATCGACCGTACCAAAGTTGGCATTGGTACCAAAGTGCAAATTCTTGACGTAGAATTCAAGGAAAAAGAGTGGTACACTATTGTAGGTTCTACCGAAGCCAATCCCGTTGGAGAAGAAAAGACGATTTCTAACGAATGTCCTCTTTTCTTGGCTATTAAAGGAAAAAGCGTTGGCGATACCGCTATTGTTGAAACTTTGGATGGCCCGGTTAAGTACAAGATTATGGCCATTAAGTAAAGGATACCAGAGACAAGGAGAATATCTATGAGCGAACAATTACAGCAAAATAACAACCCTGTTGCGGTTGAAAAAGACTTAAATGAAATATTAAAGGTTCGGAGAGAGAAACTTGCTAATATGCAAGCAGAGGGCGAAAACCCCTTCGATGTGACCAAGTTTCCGCAAGAACATCACGCTGCCGAAATCGTAGAAGATTTTGCCGGTTATGAGGGAAAAATCGTTACCGTCGCAGGACGTTTGATGTCAAAACGTGTTATGGGAAAAATGTCCTTTGCTGATTTGCGGGATGGTTCCGGTAAAATTCAACTCTGTGTTAAGCGTGATGAATTAGGAGAAGAACCCTACGCAAAATATAAAAAATGGGATATTGGTGACATTGTTGGTGCAACCGGTGAAGTGTTTATGACCCAAAAGGGCGAAATTTCTATCCGGGTTTCTTCTTTGAAGTTGCTGAGTAAATCTTTACGTCCCTTACCGGAAAAATTTCACGGCTTGACCAACACTGATTTGCGTTATCGTCAGCGGTACGTTGATTTGATTATGAATCCGGAAGTGAAGAAAACTTTTCAAACCAGAAGTAAAATTATGACCGCTATCCGTAACTACCTGGATAATCGCGGCTATATGGAAGTAGAAACACCTATCCTTAACACCATTGCCGGTGGTGCGGCGGCTCGTCCGTTCATTACCCATCATAATACTTTGGATTTGGATATGTACCTTAGAATTGCACCGGAACTTTATTTAAAGCGCTTAGTTGTTGGTGGTTTTGAAAAGGTTTATGAGATGGGTCGTCTTTTCCGGAATGAGGGTATGGATGTGAAGCACAATCCGGAATTTACCTCAATTGAGTTATATCAGGCATATGCTGATTATGTGGATATGATGGATTTGACAGAGGATATGATTCGCACCGTTGCACAGGAAGTTTTAGGCACCACAAAAATCACCTATCAAGGCGAAGAAATTGATCTTGGTAAGCCTTGGACAAGAATCACTATGATTGACGCTATCAAGAAATATACCGGCGCTGATTTTAGAACTGTGGAAACCGATGCAGAAGCAGAAGAATTAGCAAAATCTATCGGCATTTCTTTTGAAGATATGGAAGGAACGCTTACCAAAGGTGAAATTATCAGTCTTGCTTTTGAAGAGAAAGTAGAAGAAAATCTGGTACAACCTACCTTTATTACTGAATATCCGGTAGAAATTTCTCCTCTTGCAAAGCGGTTTGCAGACAACCCTGCTTTCACAGAAAGATTTGAGGTATTTATTACCCGTCGTGAATTTGGTAACGCCTTTTCTGAGTTGAATGACCCTATTGACCAAAAAGAACGTTTTTTAAAACAGGTTGAAAAACGTGAGCAAGGTGATGATGAGGCAAGTATGATGGATGAAGATTACGTAAACGCTTTGGAATATGGTCTGCCGCCTACCGGTGGTTTGGGTATCGGTATCGACCGTCTGGTAATGCTTTTGACCGACAGTTCCTCAATCCGTGACGTTTTGCTTTTCCCGACAATGAAGCCGTTGGATAACAAATAATCAAAAAAGTGCAGTAAAATAGCGGGTTTGACAAATTAGTAAAATTGAAAAATACGCCAATTTACGCCAAACTTACGCCATAATATGCAAAAGGTTATGCACTAAATAGGAACCTTAACTATTAAACTCCTTGCAAATGTATTGTTGCAAGG